>CAYJAM010000133.1:0-6487 GCA_964367725.1 uncultured Sphingobacterium sp.
CCAGGTCAGCCACTTTTTTATTAAAATCAGCTCCGCTGCTAACCCACCAATGGATCAGATCCAGTTCAGTCTTAGTCAGCTGTGGCTGCTCAAGAGGTGGCATATGATCATCGCTTTCTTTTGATAATAAGATTCGTTTGATCAATTCACTTTCGTCGGTATTTCCGGCAATAATCGCCTTGCCACCCTTGCCACCTTTTAAAATAAAATCAGGCATATCCAGCCGAAGTTTTCCCTTTTGCTTATTGGGGCCATGGCATTTATAGCATTTTGAAGTCAGAATTGGTTTGATCACGTCCTGATAAGCCATGGCTTGCTGAACATTTGGGATAGGTTTTCTTTTCTCTTCAGCCTGCCCTGAACCTTCTGCCGAAAATGCTCTTGTAAGGTAATCCGATCCATGAGTTATGGAGCCGCCAAAATGCCCGGTGAGGACGATCAGCAATACCATGAGAACAGTAATCCAGGTTATTTGCTTTCCCTTCCTGTTTAAATACCACGCTAAAACCGAAATTACAGCGAGCGCGATACCAGACCATTGATGATTAAATATCATGTCTTCATCATAATCACCAGTGCCTGATAAAAGGTAACCGCTGATACATGATGCAATCGCACTGATCATGCCAATGAACAAAGAAATACCTACTGCCGAAGCCAGCGACTGATATTTTTCCTTTTGGGATAAAAATTGAAATAAGGCAGCGAGCAGCAATACCCCTATCGGGAGATGCACAAGCAAGGGATGAAAACTCCCCAAAAAATCAACCAGGCTAAACAAAAAAATAGAAAGTGTGCTCATTCAGGGAGTATGAAATCAGGAATATCGTTTTCTAAGCAAATGCATCATGTGCACATTAATGGCCCATTGATCAGCCAGGGGCTGTTTGGTATAGGGATAGGTAGGCATATAATCGGGCGGACCGAACTCCGTGAGAACAGTTACCACTTCCCCATTTCTTCTTTTCTTATCCACAATTTTGTCCCACCATTCAAAATGCTGCTTCACAGTTTGTTCCCATTCAGGTGCACGCGGATCATTCACCTGCGGGCCTTCGGGATGACCAATTCTGGCGTGGATATGATCAGTGCGGCTTAATGCCAGATCAACTGTCTCCTTCTGATCAGCCAGTAAACTCTCATGTACATTACACCAGTGTGAAATATCCAGAGTCAGTCTCAAATCGGGATATTTTTCAAGAAAATTCCTAGTGATATGAGCTGCAAACAACATTCTGCCACGATGAGTTTCATGGCAAATTAACAGACCTGTTTCTTTTGCTAATGCCTGCGTATGCTCAATGAATTTCTTATTGTCATCAAAACTAAAATAATCCTTTCCGGAGTGATTGTTTATATAAAGAGGTCGCTGGATATTTTGTTTTGCGGCCGCATCCACCATTCTTTTGTAGAATTCGAGATGCTCCTGTGGATTGGACTGAGATCCCCCACATAGGAAGCCTATTTCGAGATCATATTTCTTCAGAGCAGCAAATATTTCATCCTGTGCCTTTTTATTATCAGTAGGCCACCATAATTCAATTCCATCATATCCTTCCTTCTTAACCTTTGCACAGAATGAATCCATGGTTCCCTGATAGCCCCAACTGGTTGCCATGATTTTCAGGTCGTAGTTCTTATTAACAGTTGATGAAGTCATTTCCGGTAATGCGAAAGTTTCTAAGGAGGATAATAGTAAGGCAGCCGAACCTGCTGCAGATGTTTTAATGAACTTTCTTCTGTCTTGTCTCATAAAATTGCTGAAAAATTCGTTTATGCTATAATATCGGTGATCACCTTCCCTCCAACATCCGTTAAACGGAAAGGTCTGCCCTGAGATTCATAAGTGAATTTTTCATGATCAAAACCTAATTGATTAAGAATAGTTGCCTGAATATCAAATGCTTCTGTTTTTCCATTCACAATATCATATCCTATCTCATCTGTTTCACCATAAGTGGTACCACCTTTAATACCACCACCAGCCATCCACATATTGAATGCAGCGGCATGGTGATCCCTGCCTTTAAATGGCATATCCTTACCTTCCCGGTTCTCCTGCATCGGGGTTCTGCCAAATTCAGCACCCCAAACGATCAGGGTTTCATCGAGCAAACCTCTTTGCTTGAGATCAAGAATCAAGGCTGTAATTGGTTTATCTACATTCCGGCATTTATTGACCAGACCAATATCGACTGAACCACTGGCAGAAGTACCATGAGTATCCCAGCCCCAGTCAAATAACTGGACAAAACGAACACCCTTTTCAACCAGCTTTCTGGCCAGTAAGACATTATTTGCAAAGCTTGTTTTACCGGGCTCTGTACCGTACATTTCATGGATATATGCCGGTTCATCATTGATATTCATTACCTCAGGTACTGAGATCTGCATCTTATAGGCCATCTCATACTGTGCAATACGCGACAGAATTTCAGGATCTTTATATTCTTCGAACTGTTCCTGATTTATTTTATTGATCGCATCAATAGAGGCCTTGCGTAAATCTCTGTCCATCCCTTCAGGATCTTTGATGAACAGAACCGGATCACCTTCTCCCCTGCATTGTACACCCTGGTAGACACTCGGCAAAAAGCCGCTTCCCCAAACACTTTTACCTGCATCGGGATTATTACCTCCGGAAGTTAATACGACGAAACCCGGGAGATTTTTATTTTCAGATCCCATTCCATAAGTTACCCATGCACCTATGCTTGGCCTTCCCAGTCGTGATGAACCGGTTTGCATTAATAATTGGGCTGGTGCATGGTTAAACTGATCAGTTGTTACTGCATTCAGCATCGCAATCTCATCTGCAACAGTTGCCAGATGAGGTAAATTATCAGAAAGCCATAATCCACTTTTACCATGCTGTTTAAAATTAGCCTGCGGTCCAAGCATTTTAGGCACCCCCCTGATAAATGCAAACTTTTTACCTTCCAGTAAAGACTGCGGACACTCTTGTCCGTCAAGTTTTGCGAGTTCCGGCTTATAGCTGAACATCTCCAGCTGTGAAGGTGCCCCTGCCATGTGTAAATAAATAACAGATTTAGCTTTTCCCGGAAACATCGGAGGCTTTGGTGCAAGCGGATTGGAAGCATCGAACATTGCATTCGGAGCAGATGATCCACCGAAACCACAGCTACCAAGCAATGAACCTAATGCCAAAGCTCCAAAGCCCATAGCCCCTTCCTTTAAAAAATGACGACGGGTATGTAATTGCAAAGCTGCATGTTCTGCTTCCCTTGCTAACCTTTGCGCCTGAGCATCTCTCTTCATAATCGATAATATTTCTTACCTGTCCTGTCTAATTTTTATTGAGCCATTCATCCATATTCAACATCGCGCCGGCAACGATGACCAGTGATGCCGTTTCAGGATCTGCAGGCTTATCTTTTGCCCCCATTAATTGATTCATGGCTGTTTTATCCTTTTTATATTTCCTGAGGGCTTCTGCATACAAGTCGGATAATGCCTTCAACTTTTTCGCTGAAATAGGCTTAAACATCATGGCTTCATAGCCTTTACTGATCTGAGTATTGCTTTCCTTGCCTCCCAGTTCCTTCATTCGAAGAGCAAGACTTCTGGAAATGACCAGGGTGGTCGAGTCATTCAGAGAGGTTAATGCCTGCAATGGAGTATTGGTTCTGATCCTTCGGGGCAGACATGATTCCCTTGCGCTGCCATCAAAGGTCATCATTGAAGGATAAGGGGCGGTACGCTTCAGGTAAGTGTAAACTGCTCTTCTGTACTGGTCTTCACCTGCACTCATCATCCATTTTTCACCATTATAAGGAGAGCGCCAGATTCCTTCAGGCTGAAATGGCATAACACTTGGCCCATACATCTTTTTGCTCAACACATTACTTACCTCCAATGCCTGATCCCTGAGTTGCTCTGCTGAAAGTCGGATTCTGGATGCACGGGAATAAAATTTATTATTAGGGTCAATTTTTAACTTCTCCTCAGTTACAGCAGAGCTCTGCCTATATGCCGCAGACATCACAATCTCTTTTAGAAGACGCTTCATGCTCCAGTTATACTCATTCATAAACTGCCAGGATAAATGATCAAGCAATTCTTTATGAGTAGGCGCAATTCCCTGTGAACCAAGATCTTCGAGTGTTTCGGCAATCCCAAATCCAAACAACTGCTCCCATAAGCGATTCACCATCGTTCTGGCAACAAGCGGATTTTTTTTATCTGTTAACCATAAGGCCATACCCAATCTATTTTTGGGCACATTTGCCGGCATAGGATTCAAAATTTCAGGAACCCCTGGTTCTACCTTATTTCCTTTTACCATCCAGTTACCACGTTCAAAAATACGGGTAGTTCTGAACTGCTCCCGATTATTCTCAATCATAATCGGAGTTTCATCTACTTTTGCCTGCATCAGCTGATTGAAATTACTCAAAGCAAGCTCGTATCCTGGTTTTCCTTTACCGGGAAAGGGAGTATCAAACTGAAACCACTCGAACTGGACACCGGTATCATCAGGGTTTTTTATTACTGGACTAAAATATTTGAAAAACAGGTTACGCTTTCCTTTTTCAGCAGGAATCGGTACTGTCATAATTACCCATTGTCCCTTTGTATTTGCAATCGGAACAGTTTTTAATAGTTTTCCATTCAATGTGTCCAGGTAGATAGACCATTTACCTCCATCAAAATTGCTTTTATATCGGAACATAAGCTGGGTCTTATCCTGCAAAACAACATCCTTCAATCGACATGTTCCGTTATTTCGCAATCCTGCAAACCAGCTACTGATCAGAGCTCCATTCACAAACTGATCACATTGCAGGGAGTTAATTGTAGGCTGCCATGTTTTAAGAAAGTTAAAGTATTTTTTTGCCTGGGCATCTGAGGTATTAGTCTTTAACCAGGTTGTCAATTGTAACAGTTTTATACTATCCTGAGGATTATATTGACGTAATAATGGGTAATCTGCATTGGTATCTTCATCACGAGTGTTATTGAAAAAGGCCATGAATTTATAATATTCATCCGCCTTAAATGGATCATAAGGATGACTATGACATTGAACACAGTTAAATGAAGTTCCCATGGTGGCACTCCATGTTGTATTCACACGGTCCATCACAGCAGAAGTTCTGAATTCTTCATTATCAGTTCCTCCCTCATCATTGGTCATTGTATTCCGGTGAAAAGCCGTTGCTATGTATTTCGCGTCGTCCGGGTTTGGCATCAGATCACCGGCAAGCTGTTCGATCAGGAAATCATTATATGGTTTATCCGTATTATAAGCTTTGATCAACCAGTCACGATATTTCCAGATGATACGGCCGCGGTCGGCCTCGTAGCCTCTGGTATCTGCATAACGGGCAATATCAAGCCAGTTGGATGTCCAGCGCTCACCGTAACGGGGTGAGGCCAAAAGATCATCAACAAGGTTCTCATATGCTTTATCTGAAATATCCTGCAGATACTTTTTGGAAATACCGGATGAAGCCGGCAGTCCGATAAGATCTAGGCTAAGTCTTCTTAACAGAGTTGCCTTATCAGCCTCTGCAGAAGGTTCTAATTTTTGCTCCTCCAGCTTTTCGTAGATAAAGCGGTCAATATCATTTCTGATCCACTTATTATTAAGATCGGGAATATCCTGTTTCTTAACAGACACATAAGCCCAGTGCTCTCCCCATTTTGCTCCCTCTTTAATCCACTGTCTGAAAACTTCGATTTCCTCCTTGGAAAGTGCTTCGTGCTTGTAGGGCATCCTTTCATCCGGGTCTTTTTCAGTAATTCTTCTGATCAGTTCACTGCCTTCGGGATCCCCAGGTATAATCGCTGGCTTTCCGGATTCGGTAAGTCCTAAAGCTTCCTCCTGAAAAAGAAGACTAAATCCGGCTTCCTGCTTCACTCCGCCATGACAGGAGATACACTTTTTATTGATTATCGGCTTAACCTGTGTGTTATAATCAACCTTCTGATTTGACAAAGCCAATTTATACAAGGCGCTTACTACCAGCAGCAGCGCAAGCAACACAATAATTTTTTTGGAATAAAGTTTCTTCATCTGTCTATCCTTATTTTAAAGATATAAATTCCGCTCAAAAAAAAGACGCGTGCAAAATATTTTAGGCCTAAATCCTTCAGATAATGTGCAAAAGCCAGAATAAACATTTTGAACTCTTCTTTCAGAGCATATCATATTCATGATCAGGAAATTCAAACAAATTAAAAGATCCTTAAATAAATGCGAAGGATTATTAAGTAAAGAAAAGTTCAGGAAAATAAATTTTCAGGTATCTTTATGACTAATGATCCGCTGAACCGCTATGATTAGATCATCTCCATCATTACAAAAAAGCATTTACATCTTATTCTTTTCATTTTTGGTGATTAGCGGACTTTATTTTGCGCAGAATTTCCTGATCCCTTTGGCAATAAGTGCACTTTTAGCCATGCTGTTTGTTCCTCTTTCCCGCTGGCTTGAGAACAAAGGAATAAGCCGGATGTTTGC
>CAYJAM010000134.1:0-6470 GCA_964367725.1 uncultured Sphingobacterium sp.
GCTTTTCTTCCTGAGGGCCGAAAGCCATTTTTAATCCTTCTATTTCTATCGGATCACCAAGAGGAGTTGCAGTGCCATGAGTTTCAACATAACTGATTGAAGCAGGATCAATACCTGCATCTGCAATCGCCATACTGATCGTATCAGCCTGTCCTCCGGCATTTGGAGCCGTAAAACTGGCTTTCATGGCACCGTCATTGTTCAAGCCGACACCTTTAATGACCGCATAGATTGTATCACCATCGCGTTCAGCATCTGCACGGTTCTTTAACAGTACTACACCTGCACCATCACTGAAAACAGTACCACTGGCATTGGCATCAAAGGGGCGGCAATGTCCATCTTTGCTTAGGATTGCACCTTCCTCATATAAATGACCGCTTCGAATTGGAGCTGTAACTGAACTACCTCCCGCAAGAGCGACATCGCATTGTCCTTTTCTCAAGCTTTCAACCGCCTGAGCAATGGCCAGCAAGGAAGTCGAGCAGGCAGAATATACGCTGACTGCCGGGCCTTTGAGATCCAGCTCAAAGGCAGTCCGCATTGCGATATAATCTTTTTCATTCAATGTAGAGACCTGGAATGCTCCGGTGGCGGCAATCAAATCAGGACGGGTGTGTACATTGTTCAGATAATATGTATTGGTGCCGCTTCCTGCAAAAACACCAACCTTACCGTCATATTTTTCGGGGAGATGACCAGTACTTTCCAGAACATCCCAGGCAATTTCCAAAAATATCCTTTGCTGCGGATCCATCAGTTCTGCCATTCGGCTGTTCATCCCGAAGAAGCGGGCATCGAAATACTCCGCCTCATTCAATACTCCGCGGGCTTTAACATAATTGGGGTTTCTGCTTAATTCAGGAGGGATGCTTGAGTCGAGTTGCTCATCGCTAAAAAAGCTGGTAGTTTCTTTACCCGACTGCAAAACATCCCAAAGCTCTTCTATATTTGAGGCCCCCGGGAAACGTCCCGACATTCCTATAACTGCAATGTCGGTGCCTGAGGGACGATTCCTGTTCGTTTCTGACCTTTTTGTATTTGTTTTCCCGCCTAGGTATGAAGCGACCTTGCTGATGTATGGATCCTGATAAAGCCTTGTGACAGGAAGATTGAGCTGGTATTGCAGTTTCAGCATTGCGACAAAACGAAGTGCAAGCAGTGAATTTCCTCCAAGTTCAAAGAAATTATCATTTACCCCAACTTTATCCAAATTCAGAACAGAGGCCCAAAGCTTTGCCAGCAATTTTTCAGTGTCAGTGATCGGAGCTTTATAAAGTACCTGTAGTTCAGGTCGTTCCATGCCGGGAATTGGCAGTGCTTTTCGGTCGACCTTTCCATTGCTGCTTAGGGGCAATTCTGCAATGTCAATGAATAGGGCGGGAACCATATATTCCGGTAGTTTTGACCTGAGGTATTCTGTTAATTTTGCTTTATTGTATTTCCCTTCTGAACCAACGATATATGCAATCAACTTTTTTTCAGAGTTTCTGTCATCTTTAGCATTGACAAGGCATTGCTTTATCCCATCAAACTCCAGAATAACATTTTCTATTTCACCAGGCTCGATTCGGAATCCCCGGATCTTTACCTGCTCATCTGCACGCCCAAGGTATTCAATTGTACCATCTTCAAGCCATCTGGCAAGGTCGCCACTGCGATAAAGGCGGGTATGCTCATTCATGGCAAAAGGGTTCTTCAGAAAACGGCTGGCATTAAGCTCCGGCCGGTTTAAATAACCCCTGGCCACCTGTACACCACCGATATATAATTCGCCTTCTTCAGCGATAGCACATGGCTCCTGATCTTTGTTCAGAATATAGATTTGGGTATTCGCGACAGGTTTGCCGATGTAAACTTTTTTTGCATCCAGTGGAGCCGGCCAGCAAGTCACATCTATTGCAGCCTCCGTTGGTCCGTATAAATTAAATAATCCCGCATGTCCCAATTTTTCCCCAAAAAGGGCAAGTTGGTGTGGAAAAAGCTCCTCACCTGAACACAATACCCTTTTAAAACTTTTGCAGCTCCTTTCCCGGATACCAAGCAGGAAAATTTCGAGCATTGAGGGTACAAAATGTATTGTGGTAACCTTTTGATTGTCAATTAGTTCTTCGAGGTATTGACTGTCTTTTTGTCCTCCGGGCCGGGCCAGTACGAGTTTCGCTCCAACCATTAATGGCCATAGTAGTTCCCATACTGATACGTCAAAACAGAAGGTGGTTTTTTGGAGAACAACATCATCCTGGCTCAGTTTAAAAAAACTCTGTGTCCAGTTCAATCGGTTAACCAGACCCCGGTGTTCATTCATAACCCCCTTTGGCCGGCCGGTAGAACCGGATGTATAAATCACATAAGCAAGGTCATTAGCTTCAATCTTTATCTCAGGATCAGCAGGGTTTATTTCTTTTAAACCCTTATCAGAATCGATTATTATAACCTGCAAACCGGGTTTATTAAATATTTCGGGATTTTTGCTTGTCTTCTGATCAGTTAGAATTATTTTCAAATCTGAGTCCTCAAGCATGAAGCTGATTCGCTCTGCAGGATATTCCGGGTCGATTGGCAGGTAGGCAGCACCCGCTTTCATTATGCCGAGTATTCCGCTAATCATCTCTATGGACCGATCCAGACAGATCCCTACCAGATCATCTTTTTTGATTCCTTTGGAAATTAAATAGGAGGCGATCCGATTTGTCCGGATATTAAGTTCAGTATAAGTCAGACTTTCATTTTCAAAAACAACCGCAGTTCGATTTGAATTTGCTGTAGCAGCGAGATTGAAGAGTTCACAATAATTCGTTGGACCGGGGTAATCTACTCCGGTATCATTGAATGAAAACAGAATTTTTTCTCTTTCCTCTGGTTTTAACATGAATTTCTGTCTGAATCAACCTGAATTAATTACCCACTAAAATAGTAGGTTTTTAATCGTTTCAATTAAATATTTATTCTAAGTGGTAAATATCTTTCGATAATTAAGATCCGGTTTTTAGGTTTGTCCAACCAGTCCCGAACATATTCAGCAAATTATTTCACTCAGAAACAAACTTTATTTTGGCAAAATAAATTCAAGAACCGTGCCGATGAGTTCCTAGATGCTATATTCAACAGGTTTTATTATAAGTTCAGATTCTTCAGAGCAGCCTTTTCTTTTTGTAGCCTTCCCCTTTTTACCACAGGATTAATTTAGCCTTATTTTCTTAATTCATTTTTTGTGTGGTTAGAAGGATTCTGTTCATTTGGGAGCGTACAGGAGATTAAGTAAAAAGTGTTGTAGGGTCACATTTTTTAAACAATTTACCTTCCCATAATGTTAAAGATTACCCTTTTAATAATGGTTTTAATTCTTTATCTGGCAATTGTTAAGATTGAAAAATTCCTTAGCTTGAGGATAGTTTCTAATGGCTGCCTGGTTAAGAAAAGGGCAAGCTTCATCCTTTCTTCCAAGTTGAAGCAAACTAACACCCAGAAAAAATTCTGATTTTCCGTTTGCGTATACCATAGCTTGAGAAACCATTCTTAAATGATTTTCCGCCTTTGTATAATCACCTAAGTTAAAATAGGTAAGACCGATATTTTCAATATTTTCAATGTCATTTGGATACATCTTCTTTATCTCCAACAAATAAGCCAGCGCACCTGAAAAATTGCTATTCATTGCAGCATTGGCTGCCCTTATTGAGTAGCGGGCATGCTGGATTTCGTTTTCTTTGGGATGTGCTTTAGCAATACTGTCAGAAATAGATAATAACTCCTTCATGTTGTATCCAATAAGCATCAAGCTTTTTAAATACATTTTCCAGGCTTTTGGATCATCACGGTATTTCCGAAATTCTTTAAATGCTTTTTTTATGTTGATTGAATCTCTGAGTTGTGTACTGGATGTTGTTAGTAACTGAAACAATGCAATACTTCTGGGCTTTGCAAAAAAGCCCTTGTTGGAATAGTAATATGCACTGTCAATAATTCCCTGGTCGACGTATGCTGCTGCTTTTAGCAGTTCAATAGACATAGTATATGGACTTGCATTCTGGTCCTGATTCAGCAAGGATATGGCCTCATTATATTTTTTTGCCCTGTATAAATACCATGCTTTTGTATCATTGATAGGGATAGAATTTTCTCCCAGGTTTGGTATAGATGGAAACTTTGAATTAACATCAAGATAGCTTATTCCAGGTTGTACTTGTCCAAAATTATTATGTGTCAAAACCTGTACCTTCATGGATTGATAGACCTGCCAACAGGTATATATAGAAATTATTGTTAAGGTGCAGCTTGCTAACAGAAATATGACCCCATAATTTTGACTAATTGAACTATCTGGTTTTGGTGTTAATGTATCAATAAAGACGATGACATTAATTGCCAGAGCAAATGCAAAGAATATTTGCATAACTGGTCGCTCCATTGGGAAATTGAAAATCGCGTCTACAAAATATCCTGCTATTGCCATCAAAGAAATTATGCTCAGAACTTTCATTTCTGATGGCAGGTCTGAACCCCATGTTTTCAGGGTATTTGTAAAAGCAATTAGAAAAACTGAGAGGAAAAGTAACCCTGTTAAAACGCCTGCCTCTGCAGTTATTTGTAGAAAATCATTGTGTGCGTGTTTAGAATAATCAAAATCATTTAAATAATCAAATTGATATTTTTTCGATTCTATTTTATAATTGCCATATCCACAACCAGTGATGGGATTTTCTTTAATTAGGTTTATTGCATTATTCCATAAATATAGCCTCGCAGTGGAGCCGGATTGATTAATTGTGGCAAGTCGTTTATCTAGGGTAGTGTAATCCGATTCCGAATTAGGAAGGATCAAAAGTATTTGTGAAAAAATAATTCCGAATAGGACAGGTAAAAGTACATTTAACGATTGTCGTATGGTTTGCTTGATTGTACTTTGTTTTTTGTTTAGATAAAGGAAGATCAGGAACATTATTATCTGTGCAAAAAATCCTATGTAAGCAGCTCTGGCATTCAGAAGTATTATAACCATTGCCAGAAGAGTAAGTGATGTGATGTTTATTATAAATCTTCTTATTGAGTAGAATTTAAATACACAATAAATGATTAAAGGTGTCTTGATAACAAAACTTGCGGCAAGGATGTTTTTATTTCCTGAATTTAAGATTAAGCTGTGAATCAGTGTACTTGTTTCAGTTGTGTCAACCAGTTTGACGTATGAATATAATAATGGGAGGCATTGAAATAATGCTATTATACTTATTGCCTGGAAAAGTAATTCAATATATTTTGGCCGCTGATAGATGAGTAAACTAATATTGAGAACAGCAATGATCGTAATTATGAACCTTGAATAGACTACAAGTGATTCAATAGGATTTATTGCGAAGAAAATAGATAAGCCACATAAAATAAAAACTAATAGATATACTTTAGATAGAATGTTGACAGAAATTTTTTGTAATATCCTGTTTAGCTTGCCTTTAAAACTTGTGAATATGTAGATTGTAGCAATCAGATTCATTAATGAAAGATAAAGCCATTGTGGCCCCATTACTTCAACTGAACCTAATCTTGGTATTAGATCAACTCCAAGATAAAATAATAAAATAGCAAATTCAGCCCTTTTAAATTCCGATTCGGAAGCTTTAGAAACCCTGTCTAACGGGTCTTTTTGAGTGGTTTTCATCTCCTTTGCTGCCATTAATTCAATTCTTTGACAATCATTTTTCGCTTAAATGCCAGATTAGTAATTTGTAATATTAGTATTTTTTTTTATCGCGAATTATGTTGAAAAATACATTTTGATTTAGCCTGTAATTCTATACATAATTGTGCTTTCACTTTTAGAGTTTTCAAACTCAGCACTTTGTTGATTTAAAATATAAGCCCCATTACTTATAAAAGATTTAGCTTCATACAGATTGATATGGTGGATTATCTTATTCAGAAACAAACTTAATTTTTGGCAAAATAAATTCAAGAATCGTGCCGATGAGTTCATCGATACCATGTTCAGCAGTTTTTAAAACAAGTTCAGATTCTTCAGGAATTTCGAAAGGGGAACTTATACCTGTAAATTTTTTTATTTCTCCGGAGCGGGCTTTTTTATAGAGTCCCTTAACATCACGCTGTTCGCAAACTTCAAGAGGGCAATCCACAAAAATTCTAACCAGCTTTTCCGCTCCGATAGTTTCTCTTACCACTTCCCTGTCTTTAGCAAAAGGAGATATAAATGCTGAAAGTACGATGAGACCGGAATCAAGCATCAGATTGGCAACTTCACCAACCCTGCGGATGTTTTCAGTGCGGTCCTCTTCAGAAAATCCAAGATCCTTGCACAATCCATCCCTGATTTTGTCGCCATCCAGAATATAGGTTTTGTATCCTCTTTTGAATAATTCAGCTTCCAGTGCATCCGACAAGGTGGTCTTTCCCGAACCTGAAAGACCGGTAAACCATAAAACTAATGAGCGTTGATTCAGAAGCTTTTCTCTGTC
>CAYJAM010000135.1:0-6452 GCA_964367725.1 uncultured Sphingobacterium sp.
TGCCCCTGCTCGTCATTCTGTCTGCCAACAAAGTTCCATGCGAAATAACGGGTATACATGAAACTGGTTTGATAACTGATCAGGAAGCCAAGGTTATTAAAAAAGGTAGGGGATTGATCTTCTGCCATTCCCATCCAGTCGCGGTAGAATCCAACATGCTGAGGATCATCACTGTACATCCTTGGAAGAATGGTATTACGGTCGTAAACACGCTCATATTTCTGACCTGCATTTTCATATTTCTCCTTGCCCTTACGATAAATAATGTCTCCATGTTTACTGTCAATCGGCTTAGAATCGAAGTATTGTCCGTAAAGCAAAGGACGATCACCATACTGTTCTCTGTTTACATAACTCAGCAAGGAGAAGGCGTTTGAAGCATCACTATTATTCAGGGTAGGATCTGCTTTGGCCCTGATTACGATCATGGCAAAAGAGCCATATCCAAAAATGATGAAGACAACCGATATAAGTGCTAAATTTAATACGCGTCTTTTATCGCGTATTTTTAGGATATATTCAAGTCCCGCAAGCAGTATTGCTGCTACCACAAGGCCTGAGATTCCACCACCAAGGGTCATTAGTAAAACAAATGCACCAACAGCAAGCATCAGGTTGAGTTTATTGCCATTAATGCTGTAGAGTATTCCTGAAGTGAGACTGATAATAATCAGAAGGCCGAAAAATGCAACACCCGAACCGAATCCAAGACCGAGGGTATTGACAAAGAATAGGTCTGAATAAGCTGCGAATTTGATGATGTATTGTACAATTCCGTATTGGATAAACGCCAGAATAAACATCCCGACCAGTAGGGCAAGTAAAGTACCTGATGATGTAGGGGTTTTAGATCTTCTGAAATAATAAACGAGTGCAATGGCAGGTATCGCAAGGAGGTTTAACAAGTGTACACCGATCGAAAGGCCCATAACATAGGCGATAAAGATCAGCCAGCGGTCTGAATCCGGCTCTTCTGCATGCTGATCCCATTTTAAGATTGCCCAGAAAACTACAGCCGTACAAAGTGAAGAAAGGGCATAAACTTCGGCTTCAACGGCCGAAAACCAGAACGAATCAGAAAAGGTATAGGCCAGAGCACCTACTAAACCGGATCCCATAATACTGATCATTCCCCAGTTTGAAAGTTCTTTGTCTTTTTCGTGAATAACTTTTTTTGCCAGGGCTGTGATAGTCCAGAAAAGGAAGAGGATTGTGGCTGCACTGGCAAGGGCAGAAACCATATTTATCCAGAAAGCTACTCTGCTGGTATCACTTCCGGCAATCAGTGAAAACACCTTTCCCAGCATCAGGAATAAAGGTGCACCTGGCTGATGAACTACCTGAAGTTTATAAGCTGATGCAATGAATTCACCTGAATCCCAAAAGCTTGTTGTGGGTTCAAGGGTTAGGGTATAGACAACTAGTGCTATTAAAAAACTTACCCAGCCTAATAAATTATTGATTTTATTATAGTCCATAGATTCAAGATCAAAATAATGCTGCCGAAATTAATGATTTTATTGTTATTTGATGCCTTTCATATATGCTTTAACATTATTTAACTAGATGAGATAGCAGTAGTGAGTATTGAGTAGTGAGTATTGAGTAGTGAGTATTGAGTAGTGAGTATTGAGTATTGAGAATCAAGAACCAAGACAATGGGGATTCATTTGACAATTAGTAATATTTAATAATCATGTTCTATCAACCCGATAGCTATCTGGTATCATTTTCCTATTTCCAATTTCCAATTTCTCATTTCCTTTTCTGCATTCGATTCAAGAAACACTTGTTCTGGCGATAGAAAAAAAACAATTTTCATTTGCACTTTAAACTTTATCCCCCTATATTTGCACACCATTTCAAAAGGAGCTTCTTTTTGATTTTTGTTTGCCCGATAGTATAATGGTAGTACGACTGTTTTTGGTGCAGTTTGTCTAGGTTCGAATCCTGGTCGGGCAACCAATTAATTTCGAGTTTCGGAATTGCACATTTCAAGGTCGCGTGGCGATCTATATAGAATAGACATTGTGTTTTTATTAGTTTAAAACCGAAATTATAATTTCGAAATCCGAAACAAAAATGCCCGTAACATTTAACACCATCAAATTATTTGCCGGCTCAGGTACTACCGATCTGGCTAAGAAAATAGCTGTAAGCTATGGCAAGGAATTGGGAGACATGACTCTTTCAAGATTTAGTGATGGTGAATTTCAGCCGCATTACAATGAGTCAGTTCGGGGTTGTGATGTGTTTCTGATTCAATCAACTAACCAGCCTAACGATAATCTCGTTGAGCTTTTATTGATGATAGATGCTGCAAAAAGGGCTTCAGCTCATTACATCACGGTTGTTGTACCTTATTTTGGTTTAGCCAGACAGGATCGGAAAGATAAACCCAGGGTAGCAATTGGTGCAAAATTAATTGCCAATCTGCTAACAGCTGCAGGTGCTCACCGAATCATGACAATGGATCTTCATGCTGCACAGATACAAGGTTTTTTCGATATTCCAGTTGATCACCTTGATGCTTCGGTAATATTTGTACCTCATATTAAAAGCCTGAATCTTCCACATCTTACCATAGCATCTCCTGACATGGGAGGGTCTTACAGAGCAAGGACATTTGCTAAATACTTCAATGCAGAAGTGGTGATTTGTGATAAGCAAAGAAAAAGAGCTAACGAGATCGAATCAATGTCTATAATCGGTGATGTTACCGGAAGAGATGTGGTTCTGATTGATGATATCTGTGATACGGCCAGAACACTGGCAAAGGCAGCAGAGTTGATTATGGAAAAAGGTGCCAGTAGCGTAAGAGCCGTCTGTACTCACCCTGTATTATCAGGAGATGCTTACCGGACCATTGAGACGTCGGCACTTACAGAACTGATTGTTACAGATACCATTGCTTCAACTAAATCAAGCCCAAAAATAAGAGTGCTTTCAACAGCAGATCTTTTCAGTCGTGCAATTGCCAATGTCAATGAACACGCTTCGATAAGTGAGCTGTTTAAAATAGATTAAAGAACAAGGAACAAGGAATAAAGAACAAGGTCAAGGAGCCTGATTAGGAGGTATGAGATCTGAGTTATGAATCAGACTTCAGACATCAGTCCTCTAAACCAGGGACCGATAGCTATCGGTTCAAGACTGAAAATATTAGATTGTTGGATTTTCTGACAACTAAGTTTAAATAACAATAAATAAATAATTATGAAATCAATTGCTATTAGCGGTTCTCCAAGAGAGAACGTAGGGAAAAGAGACGCTAAAGAGCTGCGTTACGAAGGTAAAGTGCCTGCAGTTCTTTATGGTGGAAAAAATCAAATCCACTTTTCTGTGTCTGCATCTGATTTGAAAAGTCTGGTTTATACACCGGAAGTTTCTTTCGTTGCTTTGGATGTTGCAGGTGTGAAAGCACAGGCTATCATTCAGGATGTACATTTTCATCCATTAACTGATTTGCCATTACATGTTGACTTTTTAGAATTAGATGAAAAGAAACCTGTAGTGATGCTGATCCCTGTAAAATTAACCGGAACATCACCTGGTGTTAAAATCGGTGGTAAATTAGTTCAGAAATTACGTAAACTGCGTGTAAAAGCATTGCCTAAAGACATGCCTCAATACGTTGAAGTAAGTATTTCTAAATTAGAAGTTGGGAAATCTGTAGGTGTTGGTTCTTTGAAATTCGATAATTTCGTAATCACAAACAATCCTGAAGATACCATTGTTTCTGTAACTATGTCACGTGCCCTTAAGCAGGCAGAGAATGATGCAAAGAAATAATTAGTACTTCTCAAATACTATCAAAAGCAGTGCAGGTAAATCCGGCACTGCTTTTTTTTTGCAAGCATATACTTTTTTAAAAGCTTTGAAGCATATTTGTAGTCCACATGAAATACTTGATCATAGGTTTAGGAAATATTGGTCCGGAATATGCAGATACAAGGCATAATATTGGATTTATGGTTGCTGATGAACTGGCTAAGCAATCGCATTCAGCATTTTTCAATATGCGGCTGGCATATTATACCGAGTTTACCTATAAAAGCCGTAAGATTTTCGTGATCAAACCTACTACTTACATGAACCTTAGCGGTAAAGCAGTTAATTACTGGATGCAGGAGTTGCGTATTCCTGCCGAAAATATATTGGTTGTTGTTGATGATCTTGCATTGCCTTTCGGCACCATTCGTTTGAAACCAAAAGGAAGTTCTGCCGGTCACAATGGTTTGAAGAGTATTGAGGGAGTTTTGGGTGGAACTGACTATGCAAGGTTAAGGTTTGGAATAGGGGATAATTTCCCCAAAGGCAGGCAGGTTGATTATGTTTTGAGTGGCTTTGATCCTGATGAGCAGAAGGAATTGCCTGCATTAATCGACCGCTCTGTAGAATTCATAAATAGTTTTGTTAGTGTTGGTGCAGAATTGACAATGACCCGTTTAAATAAATAGAGGTATTTTTTATTTATTAATATAGTATCCAGAATAATTTTAAATCCATTTTTTAATGAAGATTTACGGAATACCCAATTGCAATACTGTAAAGAAAACGCTCGACTGGTTCAGGCTTCATGGAATTGATTTTGAGTTTCATGATTTTAAAAAACTTGGGATTTCTCGGCTAAAACTTGAGGAATGGTCAGGGCATTTGGGATGGGAAGCACTTTTAAATAAGCGCGGAACTACATGGAAATTGCTTGCACCCGAAATTCAAAATAGCATTACATCTAAAGATTCAGCATTCAAACTGATGCAGGAAAAGGTTAGTGTGATTAAACGCCCGGTGATAGAAACAGGTCTTGATTCGGTCCTCCTGGGATTCAATGAGGAACAATTAGGCGAGTTTTTAATAAAATTTAAAAGAAGTATTAAATGAATAGATTGAAGTTTTTACAATTTGTAATTGCATTATTATGCCTTGTAAATCAGGCATATACACAGCAGAGTGTGGTAGGTGGTAATTATAATTACCATGATACATTCGGCCCGATGTTCTACACGAAGAATGGCGATGAATACAGGTCTGCAGGAGGGCAGCCCGGACCGAAGTACTGGCAGAACAGGGCTGATTATAAATTGTCGGTCAGATTAAATGAACAAAACAATGAAATCAGCGGGACTGTAGTTTTAACCTATACCAATAATAGCCCTGATAAGCTTCCTTTTATTTGGATGCAGCTGGATCAGAACCTGTTTAAGGAGGATTCACGCGGAAATGCGATCATCCCTCCGGGTGGTAGCCGGAGTGGTGCCCGCGGACAGAAGTTTGATGGTGGATATAAAATCAAATCTGTAAAGATTCTTTCTGTTGAGAAAGGTAAAACGATTGAGAAGAATGCTGAGCATTTTATTGAAGATACAAGAATGCAGGTTTATCTGCCGAGTGAGCTTCCATCTGGCGGAGGACAACTTCGGCTAAAGGTTGAATATTCATTCATCTCTCCTGATTATGGCTCAGATCGTATGGGTATTTTAGAGACCAAGAACGGAAAGATTTTCTCTGTTGCACAGTGGTATCCGCGTATGTGCGTATACGATGATGTTTCCGGCTGGAATACAATTCCATACATCGGCCCAAGTGAGTTTTATCTCGAGTACGGAGATTATGATATCAGCATCACTGTTCCCGCAAGTCATATTGTAGTTGGTTCGGGTGAGCTGGTAAATCCTCAGGATGTTTATACTGCAGAACAGCAGCAAAGATGGAAAACCGCGGCCCAGAGTGATAAAACGGTTATCATCAGATCTGCTGCTGAAGTAACAAACCCGGATTCCCGTCCTAAAGGAAAGCAGGAGCTTACCTGGAATTTTAAATTAAAAAATGCGCGTGATGCAGCCTGGGCTTCGTCTGCTGCCTTTATCATTGATGCTGCCCGTATGAATCTTCCAAGTGGTAAGAGATCAATGGCAATTTCGGCATACCCTGTTGAAAGTGATGGGAAAGATGCCTGGGGTCGTTCTACAGAATATACAAAGGCATCCAATGAGTTCAATTCGAAAAAATGGTTAGAATTTCCATATCCTGCTGCAACAAATGTTGCCTCCATTGCTGGCGGTATGGAGTATCCCGGCATTGTATTCTGCAGTGCAAAATCTAAATCAGGAGAACTTTGGGGAGTTACAGACCATGAATTTGGGCATACCTGGTTCCCGATGATCGTTGGATCCAATGAGCGTTTGTATGCCTGGATGGATGAAGGTTTCAATACCTTCATTAATGGTCTGGCATCCTCAGACTTTAACAACGGAGAGTACCGGCAGGGTAAAGCAGATATGCATGCTCTTGGTAAAGTTTTGACCAATCCTGGTTTTGAACCCGTTATGAGCAGCCCGGATAATATGAAGGAAAACAGTATTGGTTTGCTTGCCTACTACAAACCGGCTATTGCACTTAGCATTTTACGTGAGCAAATATTGGGTCCTGAGCGTTTCGACAGGGCTTTT
>CAYJAM010000136.1:0-6447 GCA_964367725.1 uncultured Sphingobacterium sp.
GTACGGATATTTACTAATATCGTCGATTAATCCGCTTAACTCACTATGCCAAATTTCTTTCCCATCTCCCTCATTTAATGCATCGATTAGAATAGGAACTCGAAAGCCCAGTTCCTTCCCGATTTTATTGAGTGATTCGAGGAATTCCTTTTTCGTGCAATTCTGATCAAGTTGGCTGGCGATATTCTCCCAAAGTGAACGGGACTTGCGGAATAATTGTCCAAGAAGCAAAACAACAGGTTTCTCCGAAGCCTGCCATTTTGTGGCAATATCACCTAAAAGATGAGACTTACCTGTCCCAGCTTCACCATCGATAATTAAGAAGGGGCGATTAGCAAGTTTAAAATTTATCCAGCCTAGCTTTCTCCGAAACTCCTCGATACTCTGAATCATTTTTCTTAGGTCGTGGAGCTCGCTCCGAAGCGGGCGGCTATATGGGTCTGGCTCTTTGCCGGCAGCCTTCAGCTCTTCAATCTTCTCAAGTTGAAGTTTATATAGTTCAGAGGTCTTTTCGTTTAATAGCTCTTCGAGCCCGTCAAGCTTCTTCAACATGGGGCTAATATCGATGGTCTTATCGGGTGTCCATTCAAGTGCATCAGTCCACAGAACGATCCATTTTCGAGTTGCTGAAATGGTTTTGTCGACGTCGTTAAGCACCCCGTCAGCATTTGCAATGTGTCGTGCGTCCCCTAATAGAAACCGATCAACCACGTTTACAACCCGTGCCTTAAATCCAGAATCTCGTGTAAGATCATGAAACTCCCGAACGATAGGTAATTCGAAATTCAGCGTTTTGCTAAAGCGGGGACCCAGATTTTTTACCGCCCGATTGATCTGTTCTGCAAAACTCTCCGGGGTAAAGCCATGCTCGTTTAAAAACGTAAATGAAACTAAAGGAAGATAATTTGCTGCTAGTACTATATTGATCGTTTTGAGGTATTGGCAATAAATTACTTTACCTTTTCCTTCGCTTCTAAACCGAGTGAAAATTCCGAAGAGATAAACCTTGTTGTTTGTGTGAATAAATACTCCACTGCCTGAAAACCCCTTTGTACTCCACGAGTTATAATCCTCGTTCAGTCTGAGTTGAAACTTCGCCACCCCTGTCATCGCCTGAGACCAGACAGGTTGAATACTATCAAGTTCCTGACCCAATGTAGCACTTGGAAATCCTTTGACTACAAATTCAGTCGAAGAGTGCCGTTCTTTGACTGCTTGTACCATCGGTAACTCATCAATTAGCTTCTCGACGGAATTTTTGTCCAGAATCAGAATCGCAACGTCTTCGTCCTTTTTTGCGGATACTAAATTGAAATCGATAGTATGGGAAATTTGTTTGTAGCTATTAGAACTTTTATCATATAGTTCAATCCCGATTGATGAGTAGGGTTTTTGAAAGCTATCGCCATCAGCATAGAGACAATGTGCCGCAGTCAGAACGTAAACTGAATTATTAAGGTGTTTCGAATTATAAATGATACCAGTTCCACAGGTTTCGTTAGTGCCGAGATCAACTAACTTAACGGTGAGCTTTGAAAGAAATATATCATTGTCGTGTTCCATGTTTTAAGAGCTTATCGCAAGTTAGCAATAAAATAATCTTTGAATTAAATACTCAGGTTCACAAAAAAAGGTCATTGAAAAATCCGACTTCGGAGGATTTTTGCCATATGCAAGATTAGTTTGTGATACAAACGTACATCTTGCTGAAGCCGAAATTCGAGGCTTCTTTCAGAAAGGCAAGATTCATTTGTGTAGCAAACATACATCATGCTGACCATTCAAAAAGAAATGGTCTGATTATACTTTGTTGAGTTTATGTACAAGCATCAGCGTTATAAATTCCTGTGCTCTGACGGCAGCCACTCCCAGTTCAACAATCAGTTTTCTCTCTGTTATATCCAGGGCGGTCATCGTAATACCCAAACCCACATGCACAAAGTATGCTTCCTCAGGGGTCTTGCCTGCCAGAGCTCCTTGCTGCCACAAACCATAGAGGTAAAAAGCCCCGCTTTCGTGGAGCTTTTCCTGTGCGCCCACCTGGAGTTCCCTCCAATCGTCGGGACAGGCTTCTCGCCCAGGTTGACGCAAATAACAAAAGCCCCGCTTTCGCGGAGCTTTTGTGGGCCCACCTGGGCTCGAACCAGGGACCAAAAGATTATGAGTCTTCTACTCTAACCAACTGAGCTATGGGCGCTCATTCCACCGAAAGGCAGCATGATTTGAGGTTGCAATTTTACGGAAATGCTTTGGGATTATAAAATAGAATTTAGGAAATATTCGAATTTGATTAAAGGGTGATGTTTAGGAGGGGTTTGGAACCCAGGCACCCAACTGCAAAACTAATTAATGATAAGACTATACCCTAATATACATTCTTGACATCTACAGAAATTGATTGATCAAAAGCACCCCGAGTAATCCGAGTACCGATACCAAACTCTCCATCACTGTCCAGGTGCCAAAAGTCTGTTTTAAACTCAGGTTAAAATATTCCTTAAACATCCAGAATCCGCCATCATTCACATGAGAAAACATCAGACTTCCGGCACCTATAGAAAGTACCATTAACTCTGCAGAGACCCCATTTCCTAGCAATGGTAAGACAATACCTGCAGCCATTAGTCCGGCAACCGTAGCTGAACCCAGTGTAACCCTGATTAATGCGGCTATAAACCAGGCAAGAAATAATGGTGAAAGATCAAACCTTGAAGAAAACTCCTTGACTGTTTCTCCTACCCCGCTGTCAATAAGTACTTGTTTAAATGCACCTCCTGCAGCAATGATCAGTATGATCATTGCTATATTTTTAAGCCCTTCCCCACAGTAATCCATAGCCCTAACAATCGGAATTTTGAGAATAATTATGCTAAACAATACTGCAGTAAGCAAAGCAATCGTGGGATCAGACAGAAAAACAAACAATGGTTTAATTGCCTGATTATGAATAAAAAAATTGCCAGTAGTACCCACAATGATTAAGAATACCGGCAATAAAGCAGTAATGAAGCTTTTAAAACCTGATGGCAGGAGATTTTCTTCTTCCGGTAAGAATTCAAGTGTACCGGATACAGCTAAGTTATTCTTAAGGATGAGCCTGGGTAGAATTATTCCTCCAGCAATCGCAATAGGGATGGTTAATATCAAACCATAAATAAGAATAATACCTACATCTGCATTAAATATAGAAGCTATTGCTAATGGTCCGGGATGAGGTGGAAGAAAACCATGAGTAACAGATAATGAAGCAGCCATTGGTAATGCCAGATATAATAATGGCAAACGTGTGGTGGAAGCAATTGCAAATATCAGTGGAACAAGAACTACAAATCCCGCATTATAAAACAATGGGATTCCCACTAATAATCCCGTTGATAAAATAGCCCATTGGATATTTTTAATCCCGAAAAGGCGAATCAGGATAAACACAATTTTTTTTGATGAACCGCTTTCTTCTATCAATTTTCCCAACATGGCACCCAATGCCAGCACCATTACCATACTGCCAAGCGTATTACCAATGCCTTGTGCAATGGTTGTCATTACTTTACCAGGAGCCATCCCAAGCAGTAAGCCCGTAATAATAGATACGGTAAGTAAAGCCAGCATAGGACTTACTTTTTTTACGATAAGAATGAGCAGAAGCAGAAGTCCGAAGAGTACAATGAGTAAGGCCATAACAATAAATTAATGCTCAGAAAAACTGATTTGTTTTAATAAAGATTAGCAAATAAATCCTTATGTAACAAAATATTGCGAGAAATAAACCAATAGAGGTTCAAGAATTTTCTCAATTATAAGCCCGATCATTTCAATTTTGAAACCGCCCAAAATATGGCATTTCTGTACAGGCTGGTATAGGATGGATTTTCAAACAGTTCAGGGCCATGCCCCATAAAAATATAGACATTCCTGGCTTTCACTTTTGTATTAGTCCAGATAACAGGATGATCTCCCATCTTAATATCCCTTGACGGGATATAGGTATTTTCATCTACTGTAGCCAGAACCTGTATGTTTTTATTCAAGCGCGGACTTTTATCATAGGTATACCATTCTTCTCTTACTATAGGAAAGGAAGCAGGCACACCTGCCATTACAGGATGTTTTTTGATCTCTACATTCACTGTAGCTGCTGCAAAATCCGGAATATACTTTTTGAATTGAATATCGCCCATAAAACCAGAGAACCACTTCCATAATGGAAAACCATCGAAAGTTCCAAGCAGGGTAGCATGATGAAAACCTATCCAGCCTCCTTTTCCCTGTTCTATATATTCAATAAAAGCATCTTCGGATTCTTTACTCCAGGAATAAGGAGGATAATCGATCTGAATAAATAGTTGATACTGCCCGAGAAACTCTTTGGTAATGGGCTTAGTATTGGTATAATAATCGATGGTAAAATTACTATCTGCCGCAAGTTTGTTTAGCCAGATCTTCGCTGCCTGAGTATGTAGAAGATGGTGTCCGCCGCTTTCACCTATGGCCAGGACCTTAAATCGCGGCTTAGTTGCCTGAGCTCTGACAGCACTGCTAAAAAATGGAACGCAAAGAAATAAAAGTATTTGAAACAGTTTCATCCTTATTTTTTATGTCCTTGAAAATCAATTAAGAGTAATTCGGAGGATCCATGTATGAGTGTTTCATATTTCCCGAATGAAACCATGATTTACCAGTTGGTATTTGGAATACGGACACAGAACTTACTGCCCTTTCCAATTTCACTTTCCACCCAGATTGAGCCCCCATTCTTTTCAATAAAATCTTTGCAAAGAAGTAGACCAAGGCCTGTACCCTGCTCATTATCAGTACCCCGGGTAGTAAATGTCTCTTGTTCAAATAATTTTTTCTGATCGGATTCAGAGATTCCAACTCCGGTATCGGTTACGCAAAGGATTGTATTATTTCCCTCAATAGTGGTAGATAGTTTAATGCTTCCACCCCGCTTTGAAAATTTCACAGCATTGGAGATTAGATTTCGGACCACCAACTGGATCATATCCTTATCTGCATACACCTTACAAGTCAATTGAATATTGTTTTCTATTAAGATATCTTTCTCGTGAATTGTGTTCTCAAAAAGATGGAGTATATTAACACTAATCTCTTTCAGATTAAAATAAACAGGTTTTACCACCTCACCCTGCAATTGACTCTTTGACCAGAATAAAAGATTCTCCAGCAAACCTGTTGTATACCCAATATTCTTTGATAATTGGGGGACAAATGATTTGAACTCTTCTTCAGTGATCATACCTTCATTGAGCATTTTGATAATATCATTTAAATTGATCAGTGGGCCCCTAAGATCATGAGCTATGATCGAGAACAGTCGGTCTTTCAGCTTGTTCATGCCTAAAAGCTGCTCCGATTGCAAACGAACTTTATTTTCAATTGCTACACGCTCAGTAATATCCCTGATCAAAATTATCAATCCGCTGTAGGCATTCTGATTCTCAAATAAAGGTGTGAGACTAGCTTCAAGAAAAAGATCTGAGTTCACAAGCTTCAGTTGTAATTGCCCTGCCTTTCGCGACTTAATCAATTCATAAAGCTCATTCTGATCAGGAAGGATTAAGCCCAATCGCTTTCCAATTATTTTCTTCTCATCAATTGAAAGGATTCTCCTGATTTCCTGATTTAAATCTACAATCCGGTCCTGATTATCAGTCACGATCAGACCCTCGTTCATAGCTTCAATAACTTTCTCACGTGCAATTGGGATGATATCAAGCAATCTGAAACGAACGAGTCCGATACTAAGAAACAGCATCGTAATAACAAATGCAAAAGGTGTACTATCTATATGTCCCATAGGCCGGTAACCAAACAAGTACAGTACATTGGCAACCCATGGAATAAAGACCGCGATGAGAATGGTTAGATTCTGCTTTCTGAATACCTGATCAGACTTCCTGTATTTGTTGACAAGCAAGATTACTCCCCAAACCAAAAGTGTATAGAAATAAATAGTATGAACGATATACCAGGGGCCGGTTTCTAGACTTAATAAAGGAAACGGGCCGGAATTATCAAGGCCTACACTTTTATAGTGAAGATGATGATACTTATTGGTCCATACCATCAGCAGTGTAATCAAAGGAAGCAGCATGAATGCATAAAAATATTTCGGATGCAGCCATTTATCTTTGCCGGTAAACTTTAATAGGAACAATAACCAGAATGCCGGGATAAAGGCTATTCCAAGATATTCTACATTGATCCAGAATAACATCTGCTCAAGACTGGTACTTGAAAGTTCTAATCCATAACTTAGAGCCCAGATTGCAATACCTAACATCATAAATCCAAACCAGCGTACAACAATCTCATATCTGCGAAAAATCCTGACACACATGTATAGTGTGATGAGGCCACAGATTATCAGAATAATTGA
Organism: uncultured Sphingobacterium sp.; assembly: GCA_964367725.1. Classification (GTDB taxonomy): domain Bacteria; phylum Bacteroidota; class Bacteroidia; order Sphingobacteriales; family Sphingobacteriaceae; genus Daejeonella. The sequence continues at coordinate 6,401 of CAYJAM010000136.1, forward strand.
ATAGCTATTCGGAATAAATGTCATTTAGCAAATCAGATCGGGCACAT
>CAYJAM010000137.1:0-6407 GCA_964367725.1 uncultured Sphingobacterium sp.
GTTCGAATTAGAAACACAGCTAATACTATCTAATGAGTTTGGAATTCTAGACTCTCAGGATTTAGACAAATTGATAGAAAAAATTATAAAACTTCAAAAGATGTTAACTAAATTTTTAACAAGCCTTGAACAGAAATGAATTAGGAACAAAGAATAAGGTAATAGGTGCAAAGACAAGATAATAGTATAATTAACTCTAATCTGTCCTTATTCCTTGCTCCTTATTCCTTAATCAATTAAATAATATGAGCACAGCAAAAACCAAATCAATCAAAGGCGGAGAATTTATTATTCGCGAAACGGCATGTGAGGATATTTTTATCCCTGAAGAATTTGACGAAGAGCAGTTGATGATCAAAAAAACCTGCGAAGATTTTTTAGAGGCAGAGGTATTTCCTAATCTCGACAGAATCGATAATCAGGAAGAAGGATTAATGGTCAACCTGATGGATAAGGCCGGTGAGTTGGGTTTATTAGCTGTTTCTATTCCTGAGGAATATGGTGGCTTTGGCAAGAACTTCAATACCTCCATGCTGGTGGCCGATTCAGTTGGAGCCGGATGTTCTTTCGCGGTAGCACTTTCTGCACATACAGGAATCGGTACATTACCTATTCTCTATTATGGTACTAAAGAGCAGAAGGATAAATACATTCCAAAACTTGCAACCGGCGAGTGGAAAGCTTCCTATTGCCTAACTGAGCCAAATTCTGGTTCAGATGCTAATTCTGGCAGGACAAAAGCTGTATTGAATGAAGCGGGTACACACTATCTGATTACCGGTCAGAAAATGTGGATCACCAATGGGGGTTTTGCTGATATATTTATCGTTTTTGCAAAGATCGGAGAGGATAAAAATCTGTCTGCATTTATTGTTGAAAAGGATTTTGGAGGAATTACAATGAACCCTGAGGAACATAAACTGGGTATTAAAGGATCCTCAACAAGACAGGTGTTTTTCACCGACTGCCCTGTTCCTGTCGCCAACTTGCTTTCTGAGCGTGAAAATGGATTTAAAATAGCTGTAAATATCCTGAATATCGGCCGGATTAAACTTGGTGTCGCAGCTATTGGCTCTTCCCGCAAGGTTTTAAATCAGGCGATAAATTATTCAAACGAACGTGTACAATTCGGTTTGCCAATATCAAAATTCGGTGCCATTCGCTATAAATTAGCTGAAATGGCTACAAGGAATTTTGCTCTTGAAAGTGCTTCTTATCGTGCCGGACAGAATATTGATGATGCTTATGATGCTTTAGTTGCAGAGGGAATGGAGCCTTCACAGGCTAAATTGAAATCCACCGAGCAATTCGCCGTCGAATGTGCAATTATTAAGGTCTGGGGATCTGAGGTATTGGATTATATCGTGGACGAGGGTCTGCAGGTTTATGGTGGTATGGGTTATTCTGCAGAGGCACCTATGGAACGCGCTTATCGCGATAGCCGTATCAACAGGATATTTGAGGGTACCAATGAGATTAACAGGATGCTTATTCTGGATATGCTTTTGAAACGGGCAATGAAAGGTGAACTGGATCTGATGACTCCTGCGCAGGCTGTGGCCGCCGAATTAATGTCTATACCTGATTTTGGTGAAGAAGATAATTCATTATTTGCTGCAGAAAAACGGCAATTAGCAAATCTTAAAAAGGCGGGATTGATGATTGCCGGTGCCGCAGTTCAGAAATTGATGATGACCCTGTCAAAAGAGCAGGAAATTCTGATGAATATTGCTGACATTATTGGATATATATATGTTGCCGAATCAACCATATTAAGAGTTGAAAAACTGGTGAAATTAAGAGGAGAGGAAGCATGTGCCGGACAACTGGATATGATGCGGATCTATCTTTATCAAACTGTTGATAAGGTTTCTGTAGCTGGTAAGGAAGCACTTTATTCATTCGCAGAAGGTGATGAACTAAGAATGATGCTGGTTGGACTGAGACGTTTTACAAAATCAGAGCCTTTCAATATCAAGGAAACAAGACAACGTGTCGCAAAGCAATTAATTGAGGCAAATAAATATTGTTATTAAGTAATAGTTTAATTTAGAATTAAGACATCAGGATGGTTCTTACCGCTCTGATGTCTTTTTTATACCCTGAGCAGCTGTCCTCTGAGCTTTTTTTGCAATGCATCCTAATTTTTACAAAATATGACAAAATGTAAACTATTTGGAAGATTTCTGGCAAACTCTTTGTCTATTAATATCGTATATCTTATAGCTGAATAAGGCAATTAATATTAATAGTTTATGAAATTAGTTAATTTAATCACCATAGCAATACTTGAAATGTCCGGACTTATCGACAAATTAAAGGCCCTGAAAGAGAAACTTCAGGATTTTCTTCCTGATCTTAATCCACAGGAATCGAATAAAAAGCAGTTGATCTATATTCCTCTAAGGGTTTCTGATCAGGACAAGACCAGGAAAAAGTCTTAAAGACATTTATAATTCCAATATGAATAATGCTATGAATACTGCAGAAGAAATTCAAAATGCTTACATCGATTTTGTTCTGACAAAGGGCATTAAACCAGCTTCGGTTTATGTATTTGCAAAAGAAAATAATCTGACGGAGGAAGAGTTCTATAATTTCTATGCTTCATTTGAAGGGATTGAAGAATCAATCTGGACTGAGCTTTGCGATAAGACATTGACCGAAGTGCAAAATCAGGAAATATGGGAACAATACTCTTCACGTGAGAAGACACTTGCATTTTTTTATGCCTTTATTGAGTTGCTGAAGAGCAAAAGAAGTTTTGTATTATATACTTTAAAACATTCAGGGCAAAGTATCGGGACACCGGCAATTTTAAAAGGAGTTAAAATGCTTTTTGAAGGATTTGCAGCCGGCCTGGTGGATCAGGGTGTCGAATCGGGAGAATTGGCAAACAGACGTTTTCTGACTTCGAAATATAAAGATGCTCTTTGGATTCAGTTTGGTGTTATATTGAACTTTTGGGCTAAGGATAGCAGTCCCGGCTTTGAAAAAACTGATGAAGCCATTGAAAAGGGAATAAATGTCACTTTCGATCTTTTTGGTAAATCACCCCTGGATAGTTTATTTGATTACGGGAAGTTCATGATGAATAATGGCGGCATGAAACCAAATGTCAAGTTTTAAATAGCCATTAAGACAATTAGAACTTGTATTACTAAATGAAAGAACAGGATAGTATTCCAACATCAAAAACAGAACGCTCAGCTAAATTTGTAAAAACCGGTTTCAAGGTTGGCGGAAACTACATTAAGCATTATTCTAAAAAGCTGTTTAATCCCTCTCTGAATAAAGATGAGTTAAATCTCGATAATGCAACAGATATCTATGCTTCCTTAAGTGAGTTGAAGGGAAGTGCTCTTAAGGTAGCCCAGATGCTCAGCATGGATAAAAATATATTACCCAAAGCTTATGTTGATCAGTTTTCACTTTCTCAATATAATGCTCCTCCTTTATCAGGGCCACTGATAGTCAGAACTTTTAGCAAATATTTTGGAAAAACACCCTCAGAGATCTATGATGAATTTAACATCAGGTCGACCAATGCTGCTTCTATAGGCCAGGTACATCAGGCGAGTTTAAATGGTAACAAGTTAGCGGTTAAAATTCAATATCCGGGTGTTGGCGACAGTATATCTTCAGACCTTAAAATGGTCAAACCCTTTGCATTTCGTTTATTGGGAATGAGCCAGAAGGAGCTGGAAGTTTACATGACCGAAGTAGAAGAACGGCTGCTTGAAGAAACTGATTATGACCTCGAAATAACAAGATCAATAGAGTTTTCGGAAGCCTGTAAAAATATACCCAATGTCGTTTTTCCTGCCTATTATCCTGATCTTTCTTCAAAAAGAATTATCACTATGGATTGGCTTGAAGGCCAGCACATGAAAGAGTTCATGAAGACCAATCCTTCACAGGAACTCAGGGATAAGATTGGCCAGGCTATGTGGGATTTTTATAATTTTCAGCAACATGAGTTAAGAGCGGTACATGCAGATCCTCATCCCGGAAATTTCCTGATCACGCCGGAAGGAAAACTGGGGATTATTGATTTTGGATGTATTAAAGAAATGCCGGATGATTTCTACTATCCTTTCTTTTCTCTGACATCTACAGATATGCTGAAGGATAAGACCAGAACAATAAAAGCATTCCGGCAATTGGAAATGATCCGGGAAAACGATGATGCTGCACAAATAGAATTTTACTACAGGATTTATAAGGAAATGATCGAACTGTTTGCTCAGCCCTACATGTCGAATACCTTTGATTTTAGCAAGTCTGAATTTTTTGATAAGCTTTATTCCTATGGAGAGAAAATTTCCCGTATGCCGGAATTTAAACAGGCTCGTGGTGTAAAACATTTTATTTATGTAAACCGGACAAACTTTGGTTTGTACAATATGCTTCATGATCTGGGTGCCACAGTTAGAACTGACACCTGGTATCCTCATCTGGAGGTCGCTGTTTAGACTTAATTAATTGAAGATTTATCTCTGCTGAAATCTTAATATTGAGATCATAAATTAAAATATTTTGTTAAAAAATGTTAATCCTTACTTTTTAACGTTTAAAAGGATAAATTTGCTGCAATATGAAAATTCACCTATTACTATTCTCTATTGTCATGGTGCTTGGACTAAGCTCATGTCTAAAGGATGATTATGTTGACCCAAATGTTCAGGCACAAAAGGACGATGCAACAATTGTTAAATTCCTTACTGATAATAAAATATCTGCGATAAAGCATTCCACAGGATTGTATTACCAGATTATTCAATCCGGTGCTGGTAATATCACTTACACTGCTAACACAACCGTCACATCTAATTATACCGGCAGATTATTATCGGGTCAGGTTTTTGATAAATCTACCACACAACCACTTGCTTTCAAGTTGGGGCAGGTTATTGTAGGATGGCAGATTGGTGTTCCCCTTATCCAAAAAGGTGGTAAGATCAGATTATTCATTCCTTCCGGTTATGGATATGGACCTCAGGGTTCAGGCCCGATTCCAGCAAATTCGGTACTCGATTTTGATATCGAATTAGTGGATGTTCAAAATTAAATGCACAAAATGAAACAATTTTTTAAATACGCCTTTGCAGTTATTTTTTTGTCGGGCATTCTTGTTTCCTGTGTAAAGGAATATGAGTCGATTGAAGTTATCGATGACCGGAATGTTAAGGAATATATACAGAAAAATAGTTTATCTGTACAGGAGTATAATGGCACCGGTATTTATTATCAGGTTGTTAGTCCGGGGCTTGGTGCCGAAATGCAATATTCAGAACTTACACCGGCAATAATCACAATACGTTCATTGGATGGTAAATATGCTGCTGTGGATACTTTCAGCAATGAGAGCAGATATTACAATTATCTAGGATATTTTAATCCCGAAGCCGTTCGTGTTGGAATAAAGGAGGTGTTAAAAAAATCAAATGGTACACTCAGGGTAATTGTTCCTTCGCGTTTGGCATTTGGAAGGAATGGTACGACACAGATACCAGGAAATTCCTCTCTGGATATTGTTGTGAAGGTTATGGAAAAGAATAAAATTCCTCAGTATGATGATTATACCATAATCAAGTACATGGAAAAGAATGCAATGACAGGCTTTACCAAAACAAGCACAGGGATTTATTATAAAATTGGACAAGAGGGTACTGGAAGCCCGATAACAGCTGATTCAACAGTGGTTGCAAATTATACTGGTAAATTGCTCAATGGTACCTTATTTGACAGGGCTTTGCCAGGCAGCGAAGCGACCTTTAGTCTGACCTCTGTAATCAAAGGCTGGCAACAGGCAATTCCTTTCATTAAACAGGGTGGTAGTATTCGTATGATAATTCCTTCTGGTCTGGCTTATGGAATGGAGGGAAGTTCCCCTTCAATCCCGCCATTTTCTTGTCTGGATTTTGAAGTTAATGTTACTGATGTCAAGTAATTTTCTTTTACTGACCAGGTAGGCTGAACTCATTCAGTGTTTCGTATCTTTCAGATAAGATGATCTATAAGAAGCATATTTTCATTTGCACAAATCAGCGTCCATCGGGTGCCAGGATTTGTTGTGGAGAAGAGCATGGTTCAGCACTTGTTGCGGAATTTAAGAAATTGATAAAGAATAAGGGGCTTGATGTAGAGATGAGAGCTCAGCGGACTGGCTGTTTTGATATTTGCGAACAAGGCCCTACAGTTGCAATTTATCCTGAGGGAGTGTTCTATGGTAAAGTTCAGCTAAGTGATGTTGAAGATATTGTTTTCGAACATTTAGAAAACGACAGAATCGTAAGCAGACTCCTAATCACGGATAAGTAATATCTCGTCCAGAATTCCCTTCGCTTGTCAATCCTATAGTTTACCTATAAATTTATATCGAATAAGCAGGCATCCATATGTTG
>CAYJAM010000138.1:0-6398 GCA_964367725.1 uncultured Sphingobacterium sp.
AAACCTGGATAGTAATATCACCTATTTTAAATTCCTGACCATCTGTCGCAGAAATACATTCAAATTCACAAGCTGCATTCGGACCATAAACAATCGATGCTCCGGTTTTCTTGCTCAGGTCAACATGACCACTGACAAAATCAGCATGAAAATGAGTCTCAAAAATGTATTTAAGTTTAACCCCGTCCTTGCTTAATCTGCTAAGATAAGGCTCCACCTCACGCAGTGGATCTATAATGGCAGCTTCGCCATTGCTGGTGATGTAATACGCACCTTGTGCCAAACATCCGGTGTAAATTTGCTCTACATTCATTTTGTTAATTTTGATACTACAAAAATCGTGAATATTAGCGGTCCTAACGGTAACATTTGTTGCAAATAAAAAATTCGCCGGAAATGAATCCGGCGAATTTTAACACTCACCTTAAAGAACCCCCGATTATGAAACTAATGGTTCCCCTTTATTCACCCACTCATTAATACCACCTGAATAATTGGCGATATTAGTAAAGCCATTTTTCACTAAAATAGAGTACCCTATTGCGGCTCTGTCTCCACTCTGACAGTGAATCAATACCTTTTTATCTTTACTTATCTTATCCAGATTCTGAGGTAATGTTCCCACAAATACATTGTCCGCATTCAATATATGCCCTGAATTGTATTCAGTAACACCTCTCAAATCAACAATTTGAACATCTTCCTTCATCAGCTTTTTAGCTTCTTCAATGGAGATCACATTTGCCTTTTCCAGTTTTCCGCCAGCTTCTGTCCACACTGAAGTTGATGGAACATATCCATAGATATTGTCCAGGCCAATACGCATCAGCTTTCTGGTCAGGTCATCCAGCTTTGATTCATCTGCAAGGATAATAAATTGCTCATCATATTTCAGGAACCAACCTGCCCATGTAGCAAAAGAGTTATTACCCTGAATATTCATGCTGCCCGGAATAAATCCTGCAGCAAAGTCAACTTTATCCCTTGCATCAAGTACTTTCATACCTTTATTCATTGCTTCTTTTAAATCTGAAGCCGATAATTTCTTCAATACGGGCACCTCTGTCAACAATGGACGATCAACTTTATTGAGTTTCTTCATCATTGCGAAATACTTCGGAGGTTCTGGCTGATCTGCTAAAAGATACTGAACGAATCCCTGCTCATCGTTATCGTACTGCAGTGCCCAGTTTCTTACCTTTTCATAACCAACTGTTGTACTTGGAACAGCTCCCAAAGCTTTTCCGCATGCCGATCCTGCACCATGTCCGGGCCATACCTGTATAAAATCAGGCAAAGCCGAGAACTTATTAATTGACTTGTACATTTCTTTGGCTCCGGCATCCATTGTGCCTAGCATACCTGCAGCCTTTTCAAGTAAATCAGGACGACCAATATCTCCAACGAATACGAAATCGCCGGTAAATAACATCACAGGCTCTTTTGATGCAGGAGTATCTGTTAAAAGGAAACTGATACTTTCGGGAGTATGCCCCGGAGTATGCATCACCTCTAAAATCAAATTACCCAGCTTTACTATCTGGCCATCTTTTAAACCAATATGATCAAACTCGTACTCCCAACCTTCACCACCTTCATCTGAAAGGTACATATCAGCACCAGTCAATTTGGCCAGCTCACGTGAACCAGAAAGGAAATCAGCGTGGATATGGGTTTCGAAGATATGAGTGATCTTCATGTTGTTTGCCTGAGCAATTTCCAGGTAAGTATCCACATCACGCTTCGGATCAATAACTGCGGCTACTCCGGCTTTTTGACAGCTGATGAAATAACTTGCCTGTGCAAGGCTCTTATCATAAATGTGTTGAAAAAACATATGTTCTAATTTTAAGAATTGAATTAATTGGTTAATTTTTTTGTCTTTTAATTTCTTATACAAATGTCGGGACTAATCTAACAGCAGTCGGTAACATTGGTTACAATCAGAAAAAGAGGAAGGCTTTACTTTTTCTCCAGAATTACAAATAATTCTGAATCGGCACGTTTAGAGAAAGAATTATAGCAAGGCTCAAAAATTCTGAATTTAAAGGCATCTCCAAATAATGCCAGATACTCAGTATCAGTTCCTCCAAATGGTGGCCCCTGTGTTTCAAACTCTTTACTAAATAATACTCCTGCAAGTTTTCCGCCCTTAACCAGAAGACCTTTCATGGCTTCTGCATAATTTTTACGCAGTTTCGGGTCGAGAGCACAGAAAAAGGTTTGTTCCAGGACCAGATCATATTCAGCTTTGTGAGTAAAGAAATCTCCCAAAATTATAGTGATATCCTGGTTTGATCGAAATTTAGATTTTAATCTTTTTACCAGTTCAGGAGCGATATCAATGATAGTGATGTTCGTAAAGCCCTTTTCCAGTAGATATTCTGCTTCATATGAGTTTCCGCATCCCGGGATAAGAATCCTCAGATTTTTATCAGTTAACTGGTCTATGTAGGCTTTTAATGGAGGAGAAACCTGACCCAGATCCCAGCCAGTTTCGTTTGATCTGTAACGTTCATTCCAGAAGCTCTCGTCAAATTTAGGGTCTGTATTCATTTGATCAGATTTTTTTAATATCCTAATGACCACCTCCGGCTGAAGGGAAGAATAATTCTTTTACAAAAATGTAAATACCCATAACCAGAACGAACCAGCCAAAAGATTTTTTCAGCTTTTCACCACTGATTTTCTTGGCCAGGTAAATACCAATGAATATCCCAACTACTGCCAGACCGGTAAATGTTCCAAGCAGCTTCCAGTCGATCAGCTGTCCACCCTGAATATCTCCGATAAAGCCAATTAAAGATTTCGCTGCAATGATAAATAAGGAAGTTCCCACCGCAAGTTTCATTGGCATGCGAGCCAGAAGCACCAGTGCAGGAATAATTAGAAATCCACCACCGGCACCTACCAAACCTGTAAGTAAACCTACCAATGCACCTTCAAGAAGTATCATTGGATAGTTATATTGCAATGGTTCATCATCTGCTTTATCGCAATCAATACAAGGCCTGATCATACTTACAGAAGCCAGAATCATGACAATGGCAAACAGAACCATGATACCGATGGATTTGGTAATAACCAATGATCCGATTGTGAATAGTTCAGATGGAATTAATGGTACCAGCCACATGCGGGTCAGATAGACTGCTGCAATGGATGGAATTCCAAAGATCAGAACAGTTTTAAAATCTGCCTTTTTCTGAAGTGCGCTTTGAATACCTCCAACAAAAGCGGTTGAACCGACTATAAACAGAGAATAAGCGGTAGCGAGAATAGGATTAACCCCCATTACATAAACCAGGATTGGTACTGTAAGTATAGATCCACCGCTTCCTATTAAGCCTAATGAAACCCCAACGAGTACTGCTAATATATAACCTAATATTTCCATAATGTCTTTTTATTTGAACACAAAGGTCACAATAGCAAACCCGCTTTATGGTTACAAAAGTTACATTTAACAATAATAGTAAATTTTAATGTCGCAGCCTGAATTGATCAAAATCTGTAGCAAAACCCTTTTAGCCGAGGGATACACCGATGATCGTACCTATTCCGTAGGTTATTGCAGCTGCTGCAAGGCCAAAAAAGACTTGTCTGAAACCTGAAAACCAGATACTTTTTCCTGTAAACAAGGTAATAGCCGAGCCAATTAAGAACAATCCCAGGGCACTAAACCCAGCACTAAGCAATACAGCATTCATTCCGCTTAAAAAGAAAAAAGGAATGACCGGGATAACCGCACCAATAGCAAATAATATGAAGGAGGTAATTGCAGCCTCCATTGCTGATCCCTGCAAATCTTCCGCATTTATTCCTAACTCTTCCTGTATCAGCATTTCATGAGCCCGGTCTTTATCAGAGATGATGGCTTTTGCCATAGACCTTGCCTGCGGTTCCGGAATTCCTTTTGAAATATAAATCAAAGCCAGTTCCTTTTCTTCACCTTCAGGATTTGTCTCCAGTTCATCCATCTCCAGCTGCATTTGATTTTCATAGAGTTCCTGAGAGCTTTTTACCGAAATCCATTCTCCAAGAGCCATGGAGAGTGCACCCGCCATCAGTCCGGCAAGACCAGTTAACAAAACTTCACTTTGTCCGCTGGTTGCGCCTGCTATTCCCATCACCAAACTGAAATTTGAAACCAGTCCATCATTTCCTCCAAGTACCGCTGCTCTGAGTGCATTGCCACCCACAGACCGATGTCTCTTTTCAAACCTGGCCAGATTGGAACCTGAAATATCCTTGTGATTATTTAAGATATTTTTAAGAATTGTTACATGCGATGTATCGGATAGAGAAGGACTTGTATTACTTTTCTTCTTAACCCTGACAATAGAAGATGAAATGCTCTTTTCGGTATCCAGTAATACCCCAAGTATATAGTCATAACCGAATACCTTACCAATAAACCTCAAAACCTTTGCCCGTCCAGAAGGAGAGGGTAAATGAGAACTATCCAGATTGTTTTTCTTTAGAAAAGCCATTGCATGGCTATGCTCAATTTCACTTATCTCAGTGAAAACTCTGGCCACATGGGGATCCTTTTCGTTTTCTGCGAGGATTTTATACAAAAAGCCGGTATCGACCTCTGTCTGAATATTTTTTAGATTGATCATAAGATATTCAAGGTAAATGAGGTTTAAATATTGATTATCAGGCAATCTATAGAAAATATTGAGAGTTATCCTCAGGATTCCTGTATTGTTTTACAAACCGAATATTCCAAATATACCCAGGGTTTAGCTAAAAGTTAAATATCTTTTGGGCACCTCGGCTCCAGCCACATAATTCAGTTTGCCGATCTTACACATCTGATACACATTTATTCTAAAATCGGGGCAGGTACTGACAAAACAATAGGCCTCAACCTGTGTAAAACCATAAGTACTGACCAGCCAATCCATCATATAAACTGTTGCCTGATGGACTGCATCTTCCAATGGTCTGAAAGCATGAATTGCAATAATGGAATCAGGTGTTTCGATTCTAATGCCTGGAGATCTCTTACCCTTTATCACTTCAAATGAAAGCCTGACAGTGGCCTGTGTTTCTGCTGCGGTTCCGGTGAATTCTGTATCTCCCTGACTGGCGTGTACATCGCCAAGATAGAAAAGTCCACCGGGATGGTATACCGGAAGGAAAATTTTATTGCCTGGTTTGAAATCGCGAATGTCCAGGTTTCCACCCCAATCACCTTGTCCATCCAGGCTGTTTGCTACATCCCGGTCGGGCGCAACACCCAGGGTGCCCACAAATGGGGTAATAGGCCAGGAGATCTTATCATTGAAATGGAGTGTTCCATCAACTGTAGTCCCGCTTGGGCCCGGACTATGATCAAAAACCATCGTACTGTATTCACCTGAGATTTCGTTCCAGCGGGAAGATTCACCCAGTGGCCCGCGATTTGGCCCCACAGCAATCCAGGAGGTCTTTTCAACCTCAATCTGATGAATATTTACAATAAGGGTATCGCCACGATCGAGACCATCAATAAAAATCGGGCCTGCAATAGGGTTCACCAATGGCGGTGTGCGGTCAAAACCTGGTCGATTGGCAGGAATAGCCTTATCTGCTGAACTTTTAAAAAATCCAATTCCCGCATCCCAGGTTTCGATTTCAAATTGCTCACCCGGTTCAACATGAATTAATGGGGTATCCTGAAAATTGAAAGCAAATTTTTTCGCCTGTTCACGGAGAATTTTTTTCATGGCTTTAGATTTAAATTTCTCTTAAATTAAGAGAAATATCAGTCAAATGAAATCACTTCCCCTAAAAATTAACAGATTACATTCAATTTTACTTGTTATCCGGTAGTGCAAAAACCATCACATATCCCCCAGGATTCTCCATATCACCTGCAACCGATACCGCTATGTATTGCCTTTTACCACTCTTATAGGTTGAGGCATTCGAGGTAGTGCTACCGGGAATTGGGGTATCCCATACCAATTTGCCTGTATCCTTATCGTATGCCCTGAATCTGAAATCAGTTCCTCCAATATTGGCACCGATAAAAAGCAATCCTCCTGCAGTTACAATTGGCCCGGTATTCCCTTCTGAACCTGTTTCAGGCTCTCCCTTTTGCTGCAATTGAGGATAATTCCCTAAAGGAATTGTCCAGGCATATTCGCCTGTATTGAGGTTAATTGCATTTAATGTCGTCCATGGAGGTTTAATTCCATAACGCCCTTCTGAATCACGGAATTTACCATTGGATAAAATATCAAGGTATCTGACAGGAGCTTCCAGTTTAAATTTATCCGCATCCTTATTTGCAGATTCGCTTTTTGCTATTTCTTTTAAGAAATTTGATTCTCTTGCAGACCTGATCTCCTTGTCAAACAGAAAAGAAATAATCGCTTCTTCTTTACCGGCAATTATATTTGCAA
>CAYJAM010000139.1:0-6393 GCA_964367725.1 uncultured Sphingobacterium sp.
AATTAGCTCTTGCCTTGCCGGATGAAAATTCCGTTGTATTTATATCAGCATACTTATGAACAGACTTAATAAATTATTTCAGGATAAAAAGGAACCACTTTTATCAATATACTTTACCGCAGGATATCCAAATTTGGATAGTACCCTGGATATCGCTGAAGCAGTAGAAAAAGCGGGTGCAGATTTTATGGAGATAGGGTTTCCATATTCAGATCCACTGGCCGATGGTCCCGTAATTCAGAACAGTTCACATCTCGCACTTCAGAATGGGATGAATCTGAAAGTGCTTTTTCAACAGCTTAAAGATCTGCGTAAACGTGTATCTATCCCGGTCTTATTAATGGGCTATGTTAACCCTGTTTTGCAATATGGTGTTGCGAATTTTTGTGATTCCTGTGCAGAGGTTGGTGTGGATGGGGTGATCGTGCCTGATCTCCCGATGTATGAATATGAAAACCTTTACAAGGATAATTTCATTAACAACAATCTGAGCAATATATTTCTGGTTACGCCACAGACTTCAGAAGAACGGATCCGGAAGATCGATGAACTCAGTAATGGCTTTATTTACCTCCTTTCTTCATCATCCACTACAGGTAAACATCTGACTGTTTCAAACGAGGCAGATGCTTACTTTTCGAGGATCAGAGATATGAAGCTTAAAAATCCTACGATGATAGGTTTTGGTATTTCTGATGTGAAGAGTTTTAATAAAGCCGCTGAATATACCCGGGGTGCAATTGTTGGAAGTGCTTTTGTGAAATTTTTGGACACTGAAAATGCAATGGAAAGAATACCTGAATTTATCAGGTCGATTCGTCCATAATTACTAAGGAATCAGAACTTTGTTTTTCTCTTCTTATTCAATAAACTAAGGAAAATATATCCTGTGATTCCGGACAGAACCGAAGACACCAGAATTGAAAACTTTGCTTCAATCTGGAATTCAGGCTTATCAAGCGATAACATAGTGACAAAAATTGACATCGTAAAGCCAATTCCTGCTAGAAATCCTAATCCTATAATGTGCTTCCAGTGCGCCCCCGAAGGTAGACTCCCAAATCCTAACTTAACAGAAAGCCAGGAAAATAAGAATACACCAATAGGTTTACCTGTAAAAAGACCAAGCAGGATTCCCAGGCCAAGCGGACTGTAAAGGCCATCGATCATTTTATCTTCAAAGCGGATATTTGTATTTGCCAGTGCGAAAATGGGCATAATGAGAAAGTTTACCGGTCTGACTATGATATGTTCAAGCTTTTCGAGAGGAGAGGTATCCTTAACAGGATTAGATGGAATTGTTAAGGCAAGCAATACACCGGCAATGGTTGCATGTATTCCTGAATGATGTACAAAATACCATAAAAATATGCCGGGAATGATGTAAAAAATCAATTTTTTTACACCTGTTTGATTCATAATGATCAATAAAGCAAGAATTCCACCCGAATATAGAAGTTGCATCCAATGCAGTTCATTGGTGTAAAATATGGCAATTACCAGGATCGCACCAAGGTCATCGGCAATTGCCAGGGCTGCCAGAAATACTTTAAGACTTGCAGGAACGCGTTTCCCAAGTAGAGAAATGATGCCAAGGGCAAAAGCGATATCGGTTGCCATAGGTATACCCCAGCCATTTGCTGTTAGGGTCCCTGCATTAAAAAAAGCATAGATAGCGGCCGGGAAAAGCATTCCGCCAATAGCAGCCATAATCGGCATTGTCGCTTTTTTTGGACTTGATAATTCTCCTTCAATAATTTCACGTTTAATTTCCAGCCCAACGAGAAGAAAGAATATAGCCATAAGCCCATCATTGATCCAAAGTGCGATGGAATATTCCAGATGAATGTTTGAGGTATTGAAACCAAGATTAGATTTAAGAATATTCTCAAAGGAGGTACCTAAATTGGAATTCGCAACAGAAAGTGAAATAATAACGCAGAAAAGTAGAATTATGCCGCCAATTTGTTCGGAACGAAAAAAATCCCGGAATGGTTTTAAGTTAATTTGTTTAGCCATAGGTTTCCAAAATACTTAAATATTATGGAATAGGATATCCCATTATAAAAAGAGGCTTTGTCTGACTATGAAATACCCAATAAATAGGAATACTATAAATACAGATCCAAATCCCCTTTTCCTTGTCTTATTATTTCAAAATTACCTTCACTGCAATCTACAATTGTAGAGGGTTCATTATCACCATATCCTCCATCAATGACCAGATCAACAATATCCTGGTATTTTTCATGGATCAGTTCAGGGTCTGTTGAATATTCCATGATCTCATCATCATCATGTATTGAAGTAGAGATAATTGGATTGCCCAGCATTTTTACAATAGACCTTGCTATCGTATTGTCAGGGACTCTAATACCAACAGTCTTTTTGTTTGAACTCAATAATTTTGGAACATTTTTGTTCGCATTAAAGATAAATGTGAATGGACCGGGAAGTGCCTTTTTGATTACCCGATAGGTTTCATTATCAATTTGCCTGGTAAAATCTGAAATGTGACTCAGATCATAGCAGATGAATGAAAAATTTGCTTTTTCTGGTTTAATACCGCGGATTTTACAAATTTTTTCAATGGCTTTTGAATTGCTGATATCGCATCCCATACCGTAAACTGTATCAGTAGGATAAATGACAATTCCTCCTTTTTGCAGGACATCTACTACCTGCTGTATGACTTTTTCATTCGGATTTTCAGGGTAGATCTTTATCAGCATGCCTAAAATTACAGATTTTTACCCATTAAACCCCAGAATAAATGGGTTCTAACCCCAATTGAGCTAAAAAAAGATCCTAAAACTCAGCATTCTTTGGGGTTCTTGGGAAAGGAATAACATCCCTGATATTAGTCATTCCGGTAACAAAAAGTACTAATCTTTCGAAACCTAATCCGAATCCTGCATGTGGTGCAGAACCAAAACGACGGGTATCCAGATACCATGACATTTCCTCTGCAGGTATGTGCATTTCCTCCATACGTTTCTCAAGCTTTTCAAGACGTTCTTCTCGTTGAGAACCACCTACGATTTCTCCGATACCCGGGAACAGGATGTCCATGGCTCTCACTGTGGTTCTTCCCTCTGCATCCGGTTCATTTAGCCTCATATAGAATGACTTAATATCTGCAGGATAATCAGTTAGGATAACCGGCTTTTTGAAATGCTTTTCTACAAGGAAACGTTCGTGCTCCGACTGCAGGTCTGCACCCCAGCTATCGATCAGGTACTTGAATTGCTTCTTTTGATTTGGTTTCGAGTTCCTGAGAATTTGTATGGCTTCGGTATAAGTGATCCGTTCGAAATCATTTTCAAGGCAGAACTTGAGCTTGGAAAGCAGATCGAGTTCTGAACGATCGGCCTGGGGCTTTAGCTTTTCCTCTTCAGATAGTCTGCTGTTAAGAAACTCTAATTCATCAGCACAATTTTCTAATGCATAAGAAATGACATATTTAAGCAATTCCTCAGCCAGATCCATGTTATCATTCAGGTCATAGAAAGCCATTTCAGGCTCTATCATCCAGAATTCTGCCAAATGACGTGTGGTGTTTGAATTTTCAGCTCTGAATGTAGGGCCAAACGTATAGATATCTCCAAAAGCCATAGCTGCAAGTTCACCTTCCAGCTGTCCGGAAACAGTTAGGTTTGTTGCTTTGCCAAAGAAATCTTCCTTATAATTTACTGTGCCGTCTTCGTTGCGTGGAATATGATCAGGATCGATCGTAGAAACCCTGAACATTTCACCGGCACCTTCTGCATCCGAAGCAGTAATGATAGGGGTGTGCAGGTATAAAAATCCCTTATCATTAAAAAATTTATGAACAGCGAAAGCCAGCGCATGTCTGACTTTGAATACTGCATTGAATGTATTGGTGCGGAAACGCAGATGGGCTATTTCCCTTAACACTTCTAGACTATGTTTCTTAGGCTGTAATGGAAACTTCTCAGCATCGCTGTCACCTAATATTTCGAGGGTATTTACCTTAATTTCAATGCGTTGCCCCTTACCCAGAGATTCCACAATTTCACCGGTCAGAGAAATCGCAGCACCTGTGGTCAGCCTTTTTAACAGACTATCATCGAAAGAATTAAAATCTACTACAGCCTGTATATTCTTTATGGTCGACCCATCATTGATAGCAATAAACTGGTTGTTTCTGAATGTTTTAACCCAGCCCATTACAGTCGCTTCTTGTCCGAAATCAGTACTGTTTAATAAATCTTTAATTTTTATTCGCTTAGCCATGTTTTTTTAATGAATTGCAAAAATACAAATCGTTCTGTTAACCACAAGCTAATGAAGGAAGCCAATATGGAATGTTGTTTATTTACATGCTGCCAGATCTTTGGCAACTTCAGTCTGATCGTAATGACCCTGTTTGTTTCCGAACGAATTACTGATATAAACGATTATCTGGGCAATATCAATATCAGCCAGTGTATTGTTTCCGGGCATTTGACCCTGATAGGCAACATTATTGATTGTAATCTCTTGGCTTTGGCCGTTTCTGATGATGCAGGCAAGCTTTTTCTTGTTTGCGATCAGATAAGTACTGTCGGTAAGCGGGGGATAAAGTGTGCCCAATCCCTTCCCGTCAGCACCATGGCAATTCTGACAATTCTTTTCATATAGTCCCTTCCCATTTACATAATAACGCTTATAAGTAATGCTGTCTTCATTCTGACATGACTGTATAATTATAGCCATGCTAAAAAGGAAAATAAAACTATAGATTAAGCTATTTCTCATAAGCAGCTTCTTCCATGAGCAGTTTATCCATGTCTTCCATCAATTGTTTCACCTGGTCTGCTTTTGTGCCATCGTATGCACCACGTAACTGTTTTTTAGTATCAACCAGAATAAACCAACCCTGATGAACTAGCCCCTGTGGGTCAGAACTATCCTCAAATGCAGATACTAAATAGTTTTTAGCAGCTATGTTAAAGATTGAATCCCGGCTACCATGAACAAATTCCCATTGATTCCCTTCTACACCAAGTTTGGTGGCATAGGTTTTTAACCGGGATGGCAGATCGTATTTAATATCAATAGAATGAGAAAGAAATTTAACTTTCGGATTGTCTTTGAACTTCTTGTAAACATCAAGCATATTTCGGTGCATGATCGGGCATATTGTGTTACAGGAAGTGAAAAAGAAGTCTGCGACATAAATCTTTCCCTCAAAATCTTTATCCGTTACTGCCACACTATCCTGGTTCAAATAACTGAAAGGAGAAATAGTTTGGTAGACAGTATCGATCACAGTCTTTCCATCAACGACTCTCTCTACCGGTTCACGGTTACCTAAAATGGGAAGTTTGGTATCTGATTGATTTGAACATGATTGAAGTGCCAGCATAGCCAGGGCAATAAACAAGAGCTTTTTCATGCTGCAAATATACTTTGTTTAATGTACAAAGCCTTAAAAAGGGAAATTTGTAAGTAGCTAATTCAATGAAATTTAAGGGCAGAAGTCAATTATCCGTGTGAATTCATCCGGTTCTTAAACTGCAAGGTCTTGCATAATTTGTTCTATTTTTTCATCGAGCTGTTTATCCTTAATACCAAATTCCTTAATGTCAGGAAGGGCGGTTTTGACACTGCAGTAAAATTTAATCTTGGGCTCTGTTCCCGATGGCCTGGCCGAAACTATACATCCATCTGCCGTAATAAATTGCAGCACATCAGATTTTGGCAGATCTAAGGATTTGGAGCTTCCACTGATCAGGTCTGTTTCTTTACCCAGTTCATAATCTTTCAGGCAAACAACTTTCGACCCTCCCAGACTTTCAGGTGTATTGAAACGGAATCTTTCCATCATTGATTTAATTTCTTCGGCCCCTGTTTTGCCCTTTTTAGTAATGGAAACAAGTTTTTCCTTATAAAAGCCATAGGTTTGATACATCTTCAGCATAGCCTGATAGACACTACTGCCCTGATCTTTATAGTAGGCAGCCATTTCTGCGATAAAAGCACAGGAGATAATAGCGTCTTTATCTCTGACAAGTTCCCCAACCAGGTATCCATAACTTTCCTCACCACCAGCAATGAATGTTTTCTTACCCTGGAGTTCTGTCATTAAAGCCCCGATCCACTTGAAGCCGGTCAGTGTTTCATAGAAACTTACATTCTTTGATGCTGCGATATCTCCGATTAGTTTCGTCGTAACGATTGTGGACACAATGTATTCGTTTCCTGTGAGTTTTCCTTTTTGTTCCCAGGCGCTTAATAAATAGTTTATTAGAAGGCTTCCTGTCTGATTGCCATTCAGCAAAATGAACTCACCTTCATTATTCTTTACCGCTATACCCACACGATCAGCATCGGGGTCGGTTGCAAGTACCAGATCAGCATCTATTTCTACGGCTTTTGCAATTGCAA
>CAYJAM010000140.1:0-6383 GCA_964367725.1 uncultured Sphingobacterium sp.
GAATCTTCAAATCCTAATTAGGAATTCCCTATACAAAAAAAGGTCCTGAGTTTTACTCAGGACCTTTTTAATAGAATAAGCTCGAAACTTAGAAACCTGGATTAGGTTGTAAGCTCTTGTTATTATCCAATTCACGCTGAGGGATAGGAAGAATAGTCTTCTGACCACCATAAGCAGCTAATGGATTATTTGCTCTTAAGTTTTGCTTGTATCTAAGCATATCCATTCTTCTGAAACCTTCGAAAGCAAGTTCCTTTCTTCTTTCAAGAAGAATTGCATTGATCAAATCAGCCTTGGTTGCAGGAGCTAAGATACCAAGACCTGCTCTGTTTCTAAACCAGTTCAGAATATCAATTGCTTCTGCATTTGGCAAAGCATTTGCCTGAGCCAATGCTTCAGCAAGATTTAGGTATACTTCAGTAATTCTGATTACCGGTGAGTTATCTGCATTATTTACAGCATCTGGGAATTTAGATGTGAATGTACGGCTAAGTGCATCTGCAGCAGTTCCTGTACGCTTCAATAAATAACGCTTGTCTAACGGCTCTGCAGCATAAGCTGCCATTAAATTAGCAGAGAAAGGAGCATCACCACGACCACCTAATGGTGCCGGAGTATAAAAAGATGCCCAACCTCCTGAACCTGTTCTTCCATTATCTGTTGCAGAATTCTGGATAGTGAATACATCTTCCGCAGTATTCTTATCATAAAAAGAATAATCAGTTGCACGAGTGTAAGGTCCAGTAATTGCAGCTCTTGCAGCTGTAATTACGTTTGCCCACTCTTCACGGTATAGATATAACCTTGACAATAATGCATTGGCGGCACCTTTTGTTGCACGACCTCTGGTATCAACACCAGTTGCATAGCTTGCAGGTAATGCTGCTGCTGCTTCGGTAAGATCCTTTTTAATCTGATCATGAACCTGATTAACAGTTGCTCTTGCAGGAAATGTTAGTGTTCCTGTAAAATCATCAATAACCAATGGTACACCCAGATTAGTTCCGGTAGTGACCTGGAATGGCTGAGCGTACATGTTTACCAACTGTAAATAAGCCAAAGCACGTAAGAACTTAGCTTCTCCAACAAATTGGTTTTTCTCAGCATCTGATAAACCTGATACACTTGCAACATTGGCAATTACTTTATTCGCACGGGTAATAACCTGATAATGTGTTTGCCATATTCCTGAAACGTTTGCGTTTGTTGAAACAGTTGTGAAATCCCTAAGCTCCTGAAGAGTTGGGAATGATCCCACAAATTCCACGTTATCTCCCATGTACTCTTCAATCATTTGCGGCATTGCACCGTAAAATTCAAGAGTCTGAGCAGTGCTGTATATACCTAATACCGCACTTCTTGCAGTAGAAGGACTACTGAAGATAGTCTCTTCAGTTAAATCCTGCTCTGGTGTCAGCGCTAATTTATTTTCACATGAACTCAGTGAAAATGCCAGAGCTGAAATTGCTATTATATATTTTATTTTCATTATTTCTTATATTAAAGTCCTAAGTTGATACCGAAAGTAACAGATTTAGCCTGTGGCAATGCAAAGAATGATTCACCCATAATAAGGTTACTTGCTCCGTTAGCTGAAACCTCAGGATCTGGTCCTCTGAAATCTTTGTTTTGTATTGTCCATAGATTTTGACCTAAGACATAAATCCTTGCAGAACGCAAAACTTTAGTTTTGCCAAGTACAGATGCAGGCAGGTTGTAACCAAGTGTCACAGTCTTCAATCTTGCATAAGATCCATCCTGTAACTGATTAGTTGATAACTGACTGTAAGTAGTACGGGTTGGGCTGTTCAAACGAGGTGCAAATGCCTGATCACCGGCTGCTTTCCAGTAGTTTAACAGATCTGTACTTTTATTGTATGAACCTGTTGCGAAGTTTTCAGTGAAACGTAAACCGTCAATTAAGACTTTATTACCATAAGCAAAGTTAAAGAAAGCGCTCAGGTCAAATTCCTTGAAACGGAAGGTATTCGTGAAACCACCCACAAAATCAGGATCAGCTTTACCGGCAATTACACGGTCAGCAGCAACAGGAGTTGTAGTTGCAGTACCATCTTTTTTCAACCATTCGGCATCACCTGTCGCAGGATTAATTCCTTTGTATCTGATCAGATAGAATGAGTTTCTGGATTCGCCAACAACTGCTCTCTGTGCTGTAGAACCAGAGATGAAGTTTCTACCTTCAGGGTCTTTATTTTCAGGCAAAGACAATACAGTATTCTTATTGAAACCAATATTGAAGTTAGTTGTCCATGAGAAGTTATCAGTTTTAACATTCTGAGTTCCTAATGTAACTTCAAAACCTCTGTTTCTCATCTCGCCAACATTCTGGGTTGCAGAAGCAAAACCAGTAGTGAATGGATAAGGAACACTTGCCAATAATCCTACTGTATTTTTATTGTAGTAGTTTAATTGCAAATCAACTGCATTGAATAATCTGGTAGTTAAACCAATATCCAATTGTTCAGTTTCTTCCCAACCTAAGTTTGGATTGGCAACACGTGCAGGAGTAGATGCTGAAGCATCACTGTAAGCAGCACCTGCACCAAATGTACCAAGATAATCGAAGTAACCGATCTGATCGTTACCTGAAGTACCATAACTGGCAGTAAATTTCAGGAACTGTGCAATTTTGTTATCCTTGTTGAAGAAGCTCTCATTTGATAGAATCCATCCGGCAGAAGCTGCATAGAAAATACCATATCTCTTATTCTCACCAAAACGGGAAGAACCATCTCTTCTTACTGTTCCTTCAAAAAGGTATTTATCAGAATAAGAATAACCCAAACGAGCAAACTGAGACTCTAATGCCCATTCTGAACCTGTTTCAGAAGCAGTAATTGGAGTGGAAGCAGAACCAATGTTTGGTAATGCATCACTTGCAAATCCTTGTCCTTCAAATAAACCATTGGTTAATCTTGAAGTTTCAAATGAATATCCTAACAATCCACTGATTGAATGTTTTTGACCAAGAATCTTATTATAGTTTAAAGTATTTTGTGTTAACCATTTATTATCCTGACGTCTTGAGATGTATCCGTAACCATCTGGTGTAAATACATCAACCTCACGATACTTTTCATCAAACAAGGCATTATCAATACCCCAGTCAGATTTAAATGTCAAACCGCTGATAATATCAACTTCTGCAAAAGCATTACCTGTATTACGGGTTGAATTCAATTTATTGAAACCGGTAGCCTCAAGACCTAATACGTTTTGAACAAAGCCGGTATTCACGAAGTTTCCGTTAGCATCGTAAGGCATAACGTATGGAAGCTGTAAATAAGCTGCAGTTAAAGGAGCATAAGTATTGTTCTCAGCACCAATACGGTCTGAATTTACTCTTGCTAAATTATAGTTCAAACCAACTCTAACTTTTTCACTGATATTGTGATTAAAGTTAAAACGACCTGATAAGCGCTCAAGGTCATTTCCAATAGTATAACCTGACTCATCAGCGAAAGTACCACCAAGGTAGAATCTTGTTTTATC
The DNA here is from genome assembly GCA_964367725.1 of uncultured Sphingobacterium sp. GTDB lineage: Bacteria > Bacteroidota > Bacteroidia > Sphingobacteriales > Sphingobacteriaceae > Daejeonella. The sequence continues at coordinate 3,514 of CAYJAM010000140.1, forward strand.
GTTACCACCTGAAGCACTTGCGTTGAAATTATTCATTTTTCCTGTTCTTACCACAGCATCAGCCCAGTCAAAACTGGTAGTAGGATAAGCAGGAACTGCAGTATTGTTTGCAACCAGATAATCTCTGCGGAAAGTTCTCCACTGATCAGCGGTCATATACTTTAGGATATCAGTAGGCTGTGATGATCCATTGAAGTAATCGATATTGATTTTAGTGGCAGAATTATTTGCACCAGACTTTGTCTTGATCAAAATAACACCATTTGAACCTCTTGAACCGTAGATAGCTGCTGCAGAGGCATCTTTAAGTACTGTCATACTCTCAATGTCATTTGCATTAATGTTCAATAATGGATTCAAACCTGCACCACCACCCTGAGCCTGTGTGTAGTTACCTGTATTCAAAGGAACACCATCGATTACATAAAGTGGCTGACCACCTGCTGTTAAAGAAGAACCACCACGTATAGTAATTTGTGATGCGGCTCCTAAAACACCTGATGAATTCACCATGTTTACACCAGCCGCTTGTCCTTGCAAAATCTGCTGAGGACTGATAATCGGCACGTTTTTGAATGATTCAGCACTTACAGATGAAGTTGACTGAGTACTCAAAGCACGACTCTGTGCACCATAACCAACAACAACAACCTCAGAAAGTAGTTTTGCATCAGTTACTAAACGTACATCTACACGACTTCCTGAACCAATTGTAATTTCCTGTGAAACATAACCGATATAGGTAAATGTCAAAACAGAGGCATTCGCAGGAACACTTAAGGAATAATTCCCTTCAGCACCTGTAGTTGTACCCGCAGTGCCACCTTTAACACGTACGGAAACACCAGGCAGAGGGAGGCCATCATCAGCTCCAACAACTCTACCAGTGATAGTCTTATTTTGTGCCAATGCGCTGGTAACAGCGAACAAGCCAAATAATAAGAAAGCTAGTAATTTTCTTTTCATTTTTTATATTGTTTAATTAGATAATTGGTTTCTATCCGCAGACACGGACATCAGGGCGCAATATTAAGTGTTCTAACACAATATTCGTGTATTCTAACTGTAACTTTAGAGTAACAAAAATGTTGCATATGTATAAAATGCTAACTCATAGACAATAATTTACTATCCAGCAGGAATAATTATTACTCAATGAGGAAAAATTTATCCTCAATAATTACGGATAATTATTTCTTTTTCTCAGTAACAATAATTGTTACACCATGAAAATAATCACATGCTTTTTGCATCTGCTTGAAAAACTTCTTTTCCTGCCGAAGAAAATAAACGGATAATCATTCCTAAATTTGGGCAGCAGCAAAAATCCTGAATACTTACATTCTACAAAATTAACATGCAAATAATTTCAGTTATCGGCTCCGGGACTATGGGTAATGGCATCGCTCATACTTTTGCATTGGCGGGTTATCTTGTCCACTTAGTGGATATTTCAGAAGAAAGTCTAAAAAAGGGGATGCAAACGATCCATAAAAATCTTGATCGCCAGATTGCCAAAAATCTGATAACAGATGAACTTAAGCAAAAGACCATCAATAATATTAAAACTTTTTCTGATCTGGCAATAGCGGTTCATGATTCTGATCTGATCATTGAAGCTGCAACAGAAAATCAGGGAATTAAACTTCAAATATTCAGGGACCTGGATCTTTACTGTAAACCAGAAGCTATTCTGGCATCAAATACCTCTTCAATATCAATAACAACAATAGCTGCAGCAACCAAAAGACCTGAGAAGGTGATAGGAATGCACTTTATGAATCCGGTACCTGTAATGAAACTGGTTGAAGTAATTAAAGGTTACTCAACTTCTGATGAGGTTACCAGAAGTATTATGGAACTCTCTCTTAAACTTGACAAAATACCGGTTGAGGTAAATGATTATCCCGGGTTTGTGGCGAACCGAATTCTAATGCCAATGATTAATGAGGCAGTTTATACATTGTTCGAAGGTGTTGCCGGAGTTCATGAGATAGACACGGTTATGAAGCTTGGCATGGCTCACCCAATGGGACCTTTGCAACTGGCAGATTTCATTGGTCTGGATGTTTGTCTGGCAATCATGAATGTATTATATCAGGGTTTTGGTAATCCCAAATACGCTGCCTGTCCACTGCTTGTCAAAATGGTAAAAGCAGGTCAATTAGGTGTTAAAACAGGAAATGGGTTTTATAATTATTCTGGAGGCTCGAAAGAACCTGTGGTTTCAGGTAAATTCAAAAGGTAAAATAGATTGATGAGGTTTGAAGTCTGAGGTCTGAAGACTGAGGAATCTGTTTAAAAATAATGTTCTCTGTTAAAATCTAAAAGCTGAAGGCCCTGATGATTTTAACAGATTTCTCCACTCATCTAAATCTTTGAAAATGGAATAATACTACCCGAGTGTTGGAATTCACGGTAATTCAATTCTCCATTCTCAATTGTCAACTGTCAATTGTCAATTATCAACTGTCAACCCGATTGCCATCGGGTGTCAACTAATCACATCCTTGCAGGAACCCGTATCCCCAGCAAATTCATCCCTTTATTAATTATAGCCGCAGTAGCGGCAGCAAGATCAAGTCTGAAATTTTTGACATTTGAATCCTCTGCTTTCAGAATGCTCTCCTCATGATAGAACTTATTGAAAAGTTTAGCGAGCTCAAAAATATAATTGGCAATATGTGCAGGACTATACTCCTTTGCAGCTGCCGAGATAACTCCAGGATATTTACTAAGATTAACGATTAATTCCCTTTCCAGTATTGTTAGTTCCAGTGAATGATCCTTTGATATCCTATTTTTATAGTCTGCTTTTGCCAGTACAGAACGTATTCTTGCATGGGTATATTGAATAAACGGGCCAGTAT
>CAYJAM010000141.1:0-3710 GCA_964367725.1 uncultured Sphingobacterium sp.
ATTATTCAATATTGTAAATCAAATTCAATTAAACTTAATCCAAATTTCATTGGGATGCTGAAAAGTCATCACGAACTGGAATCAGATAATATGAAAGCATAAGATGAAGGGGAGGGATTTTTCCAGAAGGAATTTTATCAGGAATAGCGCAGTTGCAGGAATTGGAATGAGTGGATTAGCTGCTTTTTCCGGATTCACAGAAGGCAGTTCAGAAACTGAAAATTCTGCCCAGGGTAAATCACCCATTAAAACCCTTGCTGGATTAAATCTGCAGCAACTCCATGACCGTTATCATGATGAACTTTTCAAGCGCTTTTTGCCGGCAATGGAAAGTTTATGCATTGACAATGAATATGGTGGATTTATGTGTGATGTGGATATTGCTGAAAGGAAATTGATCAATACCATAAAGCGTGTCTGGAATCAGGGCCGTGGGATTTGGGTATATTCTTTTCTGTATACTAATTTTGAAAAGAACCCCCGCTATCTGGAGATAGCAAAGAAGGCCATAGATTTTATTATGAAACTAAAGCCAAAGGATGATACCTTCTTTGATGGTACATACAGCAGGGAGGGCAATAGAATTTCTGGCCCCGGCGATATTTACGGGAATCTTTTCGTTGCCGAAGGACTTGCAGAATATTCAAAAGCCAGTGGCGATAAATCCTATCTGAAGATTGCAAAAGAGATGATCCTATCTTGTCTTGATCGCTACGACAGGCCTGATTATGTTTATGATATTAGTTATGTGCCCGGTAAGCCCAAAATGCAGGGCCCGCGTAATTTGGGGCACTGGATGATCTTTCTGAGCCTTTCATCCCAGATACTTACACAAGGACCAGATCCTGAATTGGAGAAGCTGGCAGACCGGTGTATTGATGCAATCATGAAGCAACATGTGAATGAAGAATTTAACATTCTGAATGAGGTACGGAATCATGATTTCAGTCTCCCCAAAAACGAATATGCCGATTTCGCGGTAATTGGTCATGGCATTGAAACGCTTGCTTTTGTAATGGCAGAGGCAGTCAGGCGAAAGGATTCAGCGCTATTTATTGCTTCCGAAGCTGCATTTAAAAGGCATGTGGAGGTGGCAGCCGACAAACTGTACGGCGGACACTTTGAAGTGCTATATAATGCAAACACTTATTCCTGGTCGCCAAGTAAGTCGGCATGGTGCCAGCAGGAAGTCTCGATCGGAGCTTTATTGAGCATAGAGCATACCGGAAATGCCTGGGCTCATGCATGTTTCTCAGAAGGGGATTCCTATATGCTGGAGAAAATGAGCTGTCCGGATTATGCTTTCTGGACTTTTGGAGGAAACAGGAAGGTTATTAATCCAAGTACTAAAACCATTGAACATTATCACATGCCACGTTATCTGATGCGGAATATGCTTGCCTTGCAGCGTATAATGAAACGCAAAGGGAAATTGTCAGATCTTATAGCCTGAATTAAATCATAAAATCAGAATTTCTTAACGAACAGCGGCTTTAATGTCCATTTTTGTAGTGTGCGAAATTTAAATGGAGATTAATATTTTATGAAAGATTCTGATCCTTTATACTTAATTCATAAAACTGAACTCGATTACCCATCCGGTTCGACGATCTGTTTTATGAATGACTTGTTTTACATTATGGGTGATGATGCTTCAGAGATTCTTATTTTAAACGATAAGCTTGTAGAGGTAGAGCGTGTTCCGCTTTTCCCCAAAGATGAAAATATCAGGATTCCCAAAGCTACTAAGGCTGATATTGAGGCATCAGTTGTGATCAGGCAGAATGGAATTGATTGTATTCTCTTTCTTGGTTCCGGCTCCGTCAGCCCACATCGTGATTATGCCTATCTTTTTGAACCTGAAAGTAAAAATATCAGAAGAATTGATTTCAGTGATTTTTATGATCAGTTAAGAAATCAGTTTGCCCATTTGAATATTGAAGCAGCTACAATGCTGGGTAAAAGCTTAGCACTGGGTATCCGGGCGAACAGATCTAACCCGGATAATTATATTGCATTAGCAATCCCCGGTCAATTCTCCCCCGAATTTCAAAGAAAAGTGCTTTTAAAGCTGCCTGTTGAACATACAGGGATATCAGGTATGGATTATGATGGTGAGCGGGATATTTTATTTATCACATTCTCTTCTGAAAATACCAGCAATTCATACGATGATGGAGAAATTGGTGAAAGTTATCTTGCCATCATTCAGGAAGCCGCAGATCAAATTCAAAAAAGTGAACTGTACATTTCTTCTTTAACTAAACTAAGTGATTTAGGTCCTGAATTCAAGTTTCAAAAGGTCGAAGCGGTATCCCTCACAAGAGATAATCGTCAGCTTTTGATGGTTGCTGACAATGATCAGGGTAACACTAATTTATTCAGGATCGGTTTTTGAACTTCAGCCCTTTAAGCAAATATTATCTGGGAAATTGTGAACTATCAATTCCGGGAATCAGCCTGATTGCATTCTTATAATAAACTTTCTTTAATACCTCATCACTTAGTCCGAGGCCATACATTTTCCAGTAAGCATGGTATTTTTTATGGTATGGGAAATATTCATCTTCTGTCTCAAGCACTCTGAAATAGGTGGTATATTCCGAAGGTACCCAGCTGTCTTTTCCGAAGAGAATACGGTCCTGGTATTTATCAAAGAATTGTTTTGCCCTGCGTGGTTGTCTTCCTAGTTCTGCAATGATAGCTCCAAACTCTACATTCATATTAGGGTACTTATCAAGCAGTGTACCTAAAAAATCTAAATTGTTTGCATACCAGCCAAAATGAGCAATAATGAAATTGGTTTTAGGGTTATTCTTAATCAGGTTGTGTTGTTGTTTAATTAATTCTTCCCATGAAAAGCCATCCGATGAACTTCTGTTTCGTCCGGGTTGGGTTAATAATTCTAACCAGCGTTCGTTTTGTTCGTTGGGTTCATCCCAAAATTGTTTTGGATCTGCCGTATGGATCAAAACAGGTATTCCCAGTTGTGCACATTTTTGCCAGATTGGATTAAGTCGAGGGTCATCAACCGCAACCAGGACGCCCTTGTTGTCTTTGACAGAAAATCCAAGGCTTTTGAATATTTTTAGGCCCTGTGCACCTGCTTTTACATCGTCTTCAATCTGTTTTGCAGCTTTATTCCCATAGTCACTTTCACCAATTCCTGAAAAATTCGGATTTGCAAAAACAATTAAACGACCGGGCTCTGCAGCTTTTGCATTTTTTACTGCAAGTGCAAGGAAATCACCGCTGCGGCCACTTAAATTCACCATGGTCTTCATGTTCAGCTTATCCATTTCTGAAAGTAAAACTTTGAGATTTTGGGTAGGCATATTGCCCTGATGATTATGTACATCAATAAATGGAAATTTAGCTCTGGTAAGAACATGCTCTGGAACCACCAGGGAAGAAGGGGGGTTATAGGTTTCGAAATCAATTCTACCCTTGTTGTTTTGTGCAAGGCTGCACTGACTAAACAATAAAAATGCTGCCAGGTATATGGATTTCAATTTAAGTATTTGCATCACGTTCATTTTCTTTAATCCATGAAAATACTATAAAGCGGCTAGATTTCGAAAAATCCTTTTAACTGTTTACACAAAGCTCTCATCTTTTGTCTACAAAATTGTAAATATCTTGTTCAGGAATGGAGGAGTCTGAAGACTCCTCATCATTTGAGAATCCGGAGAGACGCTTCGCTAAACTCT
>CAYJAM010000141.1:3810-6348 GCA_964367725.1 uncultured Sphingobacterium sp.
GAGTCTGAAGACTCCTCATCATTTGAGAATCCGGAGAGACGCTTCGCTAAACTCTCCGGACAGTGGGAATCTGGAGAGACGCTTCGCTAAACTCTCCGGACAGTGGTATTAACGTGTTTAAAGCAAACCCGGTTCCCTCTGCTCGCTATTCTCACCCCACCAGTTCCTTTCCGCAATTCGAACAAAATTTTGCTGTTTTCGGATAAATCGGAGATTGACATTGCGGGCATTTATTTCTGGCTTCATCATTGGCTCTTGCCATTTCAATGGTTACGATCCCTGTTGGGACAGCAATAATTCCATAGCCTATGATCATCAGGAAACTGGCTAAAAATTGCCCCAAAGGACTTTGAGGAGAGATATCGCCATAACCTACGGTTGTGATGGTTACTATTGCCCAGTAAATACTGATTGGTATACTCGTAAATCCGCTTTCATCACCTTCAATGATGTACATCAAGGTTCCCACAATAGTTACCACGGTTATAACAGTTGCAATAAAAACGACAATCTTATGTACACTCGCTTTTAGTGCATTTTTTAGGATATTACCCTGATCCAAGAATCGACTTAGTTTTAAGATTCTAAATATTCTCAACAGGCGTAAGGCCCGGATAACCATCAGATATTGCAGGCCGGCAAAGAAGAAAGTCAGGTAATTTGGTATGAATGAAATAAGATCCACCATTCCGTAAAAACTGAAAATATATTTCAGTGGTTTATGGCTGCTGTACACTCTCAATATATATTCTATTGTAAACAGGATCGTGAAAATCCATTCAACAATATGAATCTGAACAAGATATTTTTCCCGAAAGCTTGCCACACTTTCCAGGAAAACCGAAAGAATACTGATTACAATAAGCCAAAGCAGGATCAGGTCGAAAAGTCTGCCCGCACGGGTATCCGATTCAAATACAATACTGTAAACTTTGCTTCTGAATTCGTGGTTCTTTCTTTGCTGCATATTTACAAGTTACTAAACAATTCAGGAATCAGATAGCCGGCTGTTGTAGATTTTTTATCTGGAAGCTCATGGAAAACAAAAACGGCATCCTGTTTGGGATGCCGTTTTTGAAAACACTATAAATTTAATAGTTAGTACCCCGGATTTTGAGGTAGTAATTTTGGATTTCTTGCAAGTTCTACTGATGGAACCGGCCAGATTGATTTATTCGGATCGGTTATTCCAAGCACTGCCTGAAGTCTTCCTGTTCTTACAATATCATGCCATTCATGACCTTCAAAGCAAAGCTCAAGCCTTCTTTCTTTGTATAATGCAGTTCTGAATGCAGCAAGTGTTGCAGGGGCTATTGCTCCAAGACCTGCTCTTCTGCGAACCTCATTTAAAAGCTTTAAAGCATCAGCACTTGGATAGGCGGTTTCTGCCAAAGCTTCGGCCTTAGTCAGCATAACTTCTGCAAGACGGAAAACAATGATATTGTCATCTCTTGTGCCACCTCTCGAATACTTTTTCATGTAGTTTGCAGCATTTGCAAAGCCATAGGTCGCATCTTTTCTAAGATCGCCGGTTTCATAGGCATTGAAGATATCATTATTCACTTCAATTGTTCTGGTACCACTCAGAGATCCCGGAAGGAAAGTAGTTGCCAGGTTATTTTGCAGTTGAGTATCATAATTGATTTCAAAAATGGACTCCGCAGAATTTTTGGTCAGGAATAAGTTAGCATAGGCTACACTTAAAGTTTCGCCCTTTCTGGTAGCAACCTGATTAGCATCAGCAATTGCCAGTGCATAGTTCTTTCTGGTCAGATGAATTCTGGCACCCAAAGCATAGGCAGCAGCTTTGGTTGCCCTTGCTGTTCTTCCCAAACCTGTGAATGTCTCAGGCAAATTTAACTTGGCAAAATCCAGATCTGAAATAATTTGAGTATACACATCTGCAACCGGAGTTCTTGAAACCTGTAATCCAGCTACATCCGGGCTTTCGGTAGGTTCAGTAACCAAAGGAACTGCACCAAAGTATCTTACCAGATTAAAATAAGTAAATGCTCTCAGAAAACGAGCTTCTGCAATTACTGAGTTTTTAGCAGCATCAGACATGCCCGGTATTTTAGGGACATTTTTGATCACTACATTGGCAGAATTAATCAACACGAATTGCTGATCCCAAAGTCCGGTGAACTGTGAGTTGTCGGCTACAATGATCAGATTGTTTAATTGCTCAAACTGCCTGTTCAATGCATTCCCTTTGCTGTTTTTTGTAGGTAGTTCAGCGAAGTAGATATAGTTGGATCCAAGGTTTGCCAGATGACGGTATGTACCAATGATCGCTGCTTCTGCATCTGATTCTCTGGTGAACAAAGCACTGGTACTTACTGAGTCTATCGGTTCCTGTTTGATCACATCACAAGACGAAACCGTTAGGTATAAGAAGATTATTAAATATATTTTTTTCATCTTTTTAATTTTTAATTTTTAATGGTGATGAAGCTATTATGATTTTGATAATTGTGCCCCTGCGGGTTTTGGCAAAATCATGATGGTTTCATGCTTTATTTATTAAAATGTAGCATT
>CAYJAM010000142.1:0-1906 GCA_964367725.1 uncultured Sphingobacterium sp.
AATCAGCAAACAGCGGTGTTTCTGGGTGTTGAAAAAATTGCACTAAAGACAAATAATCCCATTGTTTATTTTAGTATAAATAAAACAAAAAGAGGTTATTATGAATGTGTAGTTAAATCTTTAATTGATTCTCCTGAACTGACCAGCGAACATGAAATTACTAATTTGCACATCGGAGAACTTGAAAAAAATATTCGATTTAAACCAGAATATTGGTTATGGTCACATAAAAGATGGAAATTTAGTCCGGAGATTCTAAACAAATGACCAAAGTACCTCAAGTAGCAGTAGTAATCCTCAACTGGAATGGGCAAAACTTTTTGGAAAAGTTTCTTCCATCAGTTACAGCAAGCACTTATCCGGGACTTGAAATTGTAGTTGGTGATAATGCTTCAACCGACCATTCCGTGCAGTTCCTGCAAGAAAAGTATCCTGCCATCAGAATAATTCAAAACGATAAGAATTATGGTTTTGCCGAAGGATATAATAAGATTCTGGAACAGCTTGATTCAGAATATTTTATTTTACTTAATTCGGATGTTGAAGTTTCGCCAGATTGGATTGAACCGGTGATTCACCTGATGGAATCTGAAATGTATATAGCTGCAGCACAACCCAAAATACTTTCTTATTCCAAAAAGGATCATTTTGAATATGCCGGGGCTGCGGGGGGCTACCTGGATGCTTTGGGCTATCCATTCTGCAGAGGTAGAATATTTGATACTGTTGAAGCAGACCATGGACAGTATGATGATCAGTCTGAAATCTTCTGGGCCTCGGGTGCAGCATTGTTTATAAAAAGAAAGTATTGGGTAGAGATGGGAGGACTTGATCCGGATTTCTTTGCCCATATGGAAGAAATTGATCTTTGCTGGCGTCTTAAGAATAAGGGTTACAAGATCGTGTTTTGCCCAAAATCAAAAGTATATCATGTTGGAGGTGGGACATTGAATGCTGAAAGCCCTTTTAAAACCTATCTGAATTTTAGAAATAACCTTGTTTTGCTTCAAAAAAATCTGTCCTTTGGTCATGCATTTCTGGTAATCTTTATCAGGTTCTGGCTTGATCTGCTTTCATTAATAAAATATCTTTTAGATGGTAAACCCCAAAACGCACTGGCCATCAGCAAGGCTCATTTCTATTTCCTCGGTCATTTATTCGGGAATGTTAAAAAAGCCAGCGGGATAGATGTTTCAAAATTTAATGCTTCCGGTCTCTATAAGGGAAGCATTGTTTGGCAATACTTTATCCGAAAGAAAAGAGTATTCAGCAGTCTAAAGAAAACTATCTAAAGCCATTTTATATCCCGGCAAACCGAAACCAGTCAAAACCCCTTTGCAGTTTTTTCCTGTAAGGGAAATGTGCCGGTATTCTTCACGGGAATAAATATTGGAGATATGTACCTCTACAACAGGGGTTTTAATAGCAGCGATTGCGTCAGAAATAGCAACAGATGTGTGTGTATATCCACCACCATTCAATATAATACCATCGTAACTAAATCCAACTTCATGTAATTTGTTAATGATCTCGCCTTCAACATTACTCTGAAAATAATCGAGTTGAATAGTATTGTATTTAGATTTTAATTCCTGAAAATAAGTATCAAAACTGCTATCACCATAGATAGATTTCTCACGTACACCCAGTAAGTTTAAATTTGGTCCGTTAATTATCTGTATTTTCATCGATTATTTGTGATTTATGATCTCAAAATTATGAATACCAAATGGCGTTTCATTACCAAACATAAAAAATAAATTGGACTGGCAAACAGGACTTATAGGCTTTAAATCATATTTAAGATTAGAGCGTTCATTATCGGCAAATACTATCGAAGCATATTTGCATGATGTAGATATGCTGATACAGTTTTTCAAATCCAAATCTCTAAAAAAAGAGGTAT
>CAYJAM010000142.1:1916-6315 GCA_964367725.1 uncultured Sphingobacterium sp.
TTAAAGGATTTCTTGGTTTGGATAAATGGACTGGGAATGCTTCCTCCCACTCAGGCGAGGGTTTTGTCAGGGTTAAAGGCCTTTTTTAAATACCTGCTTCTGGATAATCAGATTAAGATTGATCCTTCTGCACTAATTGAAAGTCCTAAAACGAGCCGAAAATTGCCTGATACTCTCAGTATACTGGAAATCAACAGCTTGATTGAAGCCATTGATCTTTCAAAAGCTGAGGGAATGCGTAACAAGGCTATGCTTGAAATTTTATATGGCTGTGGATTAAGGGTATCCGAGCTGACCAGTCTTAAAATTTCGAACCTGTTTTTGGATATCGATTTTATAAAGATTCTGGGAAAGGGAGATAAGGAGCGTTTGGTTCCGATTGGATCAGAGGCTATAAAATTTCTCAGGATATTTATTGAGGAAGTTCGGGTTCATATTGCTGTGAAGCCTGGAAAAGAGGATTTTGTGTTTCTAAATATGCGTGGAAATCCAATTTCAAGGGTAATGGTATTTCTGATAATTAAGGATCTGGCGAAAAAAGCCGGTATCCATAAAAGTATAAGTCCGCATACCTTCAGGCACTCGTTTGCAACTCATTTAATTGAAGGGGGTGCCGATCTTAGAGCTGTTCAGGAAATGCTCGGTCATGAAAGTATTACCACTACGGAGATATACACTCACCTGGACCGTGAATATTTGCGGGATACCATCATTCAGTTTCATCCCAGAAGCTGATCTTATTGTTCTTCCTTAAAATAAACCTTGTAATAATTCATTGATTTATCATCATCAAAGCCCTTTTCAATAAGTTCCTTATTACCATGAATATAAATGTGAAAGTTCTTGTCGAGCTTTAAAACGCTTTTAAACACCCTGGATTGTTTCTTTACCGCAGCCCCTGAAATATCAAATGGCTGATCTATACCTGCATCAAATTCCTCATTATATTCCCGGCTAAATTTTTTGAATGATTCAATTGCTTTGGGATTTTCGATCACTTCCTCTGAGAATTCATCCAGATCGAAACTTTCTTTCTCCTTGAAGTATTTCATAGAACGGTTCAATAGGTCAATCTTATCAGCTTTAGAAATATCAAACTCATCATCTATTTTACTGGTAATGAAGTTTTTATAAACTCCCAATGTTGTATTTGTCTTGTTGAAACTATCATTTCTGATCTTTAATTGTAAAAAATCATCTTTCCAATAAGCTGCATCACTTCTGTTTGTCTGATCAATAAGCATCACTCTGTAACCTTCCTCCTTTTCAGTATTGAAAATGAGGCAGCCTTTATCCAGTTTCTGGATATTGATGGCGTCTTCTTCATAGCTAAGTGCAAATCCACCCTGCTCCGGACTCACTTTCAGATAACTTTCTCTGCTCTCGGATTTAAAAATGCCGATTGCATCAAGCAATCCACCTTCCATTTGTAAATCTTTAAACAAGGCTATATAAAGCTCCCCTGCCTTAATTTTTGGATGATTTGAGCTTTCATACAGGTATTTAGCTATGTTTCCGCTCAACTCATGAAAGCTGGCTTCATCAGAAAATATCATGGAACTAAAATGGAATAATTCATTAAGATTAAGATCATCGCTTGAATGAGTAAACCTATAAGCCTCATTTGCCTTTTCAAATGGCGACAAAAAATACTTAATCAGCAAGTTCTTTAAAACTTCATCCGCAATATTTAGTGACTGCTCAGACAAAACGTAAAACTCATCCTGAACCTTATTTCCAACTCTATGCACGGAAAGCAGATTCAATGAAGCTTCAAAAAATGAAATCATAATATGTTTATAATAAGATAATTATATGAGTTAATATAAATTTTTTAGTTAATAAATTTGACTTCGGATCATTCTGTCTTTTCCGCTCAGATCCTGTCTTAATACAATCTTTTTAAATCCCATTTGCTTTAATAATTGGACTGTCTCCTCTCCCAGGTTCTCGTTGATCTCCAGATATAAAGATCCAGTTGTATCCAAATGTTTTATTGCGAAGTCAGCGATCGCTTTGTAGAAAATAAGTGGATCATTGTCAGGGACGAATAATGCGAGATGTGGTTCATGTTGAAGTACATTAGGCAACATTTGTTCCTTTTCTGCATCTGTAACATATGGTGGATTGCTTACGATAATTCCGAATTTCTCAGCTATTAGCTGTTTGTTTAACAGATTTAATATATCAGCCTGAATAAAATTCACAGTGGTCTGATTTAAAGCTGCATTTTGTATTGAAACATCCAAAGCTTCTGGAGAAATATCAAGTGCAAACAGCTGAGCTTCAGGAAGATTTTTTTTAAGAGATATAGGAATACAGCCGCTTCCTGTTCCGATATCAATGATTTTTAGTCCCTCTATGGATGTTTTAGGTTTAGGAAGGTCTGAAATTATCCATTCAACCAGTTCTTCTGTTTCGGGCCTTGGAATGAGTACTGAGGGATTAACTTTAAATCTCAGTCCGTAAAATTCTGTTTCACCAAGAACGTATTGAAGCGGTTTGCCGGTTTTTAATTCTTCCAAGATTTCTAATAATGATTCCTTTTTATCAGTAGGTACTTCTGTGTCCTTTAAATTCAGGTATTCTGCACGTTAAATTTTGCAAACATGGCTGATACTTAACCAGGCAAGACTAGCAGCTTCCCTTTTGTCGTAAACAAGGCTTAGGTTGTCAGTATAAATCTTTTCGGTTTCTCTAAAAGTCATGCCGCAAAGTAAACCAATTCAGCTGAAAAGTAAACAGAAAGAAGGCTTTCTGTATTATTGAAGATAAATAACCGTGCAATGAATGATTTTAAGCAATTCCTAGTTATTTTTGTACTATGCACTCCCATCAAGACTACCTTCAGCGTTGTATTGATCTTGCCCGCCTTGGAGCTGGTTCTGTTAGTCCTAACCCAATGGTGGGATCTGTAATAGTTTGTGATGATAAAATTATCGGAGAAGGCTATCACAGAGTTTATGGACAGGCACATGCCGAGGTAAATGCAATAAATCAGGTTTTTGAAACATGTGATAATGCTAAAGAGCTTTTAAAACGATCGACCATTTACGTTAATCTCGAGCCTTGTTCACATTTTGGAAAGACTCCTCCATGTGCAGATCTCATTATTTCGAACGAAATTCCAAGAGCAGTAATAGGTTGCCGGGACCCATTTGATCAGATAAATGGTAAAGGAATCGAAAAGCTCAAAAATGCCGGAGTTGAGGTTGTTGAAGGTGTCTTAACGGAACAATGTATCGATCTTAACAAGCGATTCTTTACCCGTATTCAACAGCAAAGACCCTATATTATCTTAAAATGGGCGCAAACATCTGATGGTTTTTTTGCGCCAGCCGACAGGTCTCAGAAATGGATAAGTTCGCAAAATGCAAAGCAATTAGTTCATCGCTGGAGGACCGAAGAAGATGCAGTATTAGTAGGAAAGAATACAGCACTAGCCGATAATCCCCGGTTGAATAGTCGTGAATGGCCCGGAAGGGATCCAATACGAATTGTAATTGACAGACGGTTGGAACTGCCGGAGAATCTGTATGTTTTTGATCAGAGTCAGGACACAATCATCTTTAATGAGAAAAAAACTGATCTGGTTGACAGAATCAAATATCTTGAACTTGAAGATTTTGATAATTTACTCCCTCAATTAATTGCTTATCAGTTATATCTGATGGATATTCAATCTTTGATTGTTGAAGGCGGTGCTGAAACACTAGACCTGTTCATAAAAGCTGGTTTATGGGATGAGGCCCGCGTTTTCACCAGTCCAGAAATTTGGAATTCTGGTGTTGCAGCCCCAATACTCTCAGGTAAGCCAGGTGAAACACAAACTGTCGGTCCGGATGTACTGAACATTTGGTTTAATAAGGAATAATATGATTTATATCTTCCTGAGTGTTTGTTGTAGCGTATTCGTATCAGTCTTACTGAAACTGGCAAAACGATATGAAATAGATACCCGGCAGGCTATTGCATGGAATTATTCCATAGCAGCTGTTCTTACCTGGCTCATTTTTAGACCAGAAATTCCGCAGTTTACTGAAACTATATATCCGGTTTATATAGCTCTGGGGCTATTATTGCCCTCATTATTCGTAGTATTAGCCTTATCTGTAAGATATACGGGGATTGTTAAAACCGATATAGCCCAGCGTTTATCACTTTTTATTCCCGTGCTTGCAGCGTTTCTGGTATTTGGAGAGCCTTTTTCTTTAATGAAATTTTTTGGGATAGGAATTGCCTTTATCGCAATAATTTTCTCAGTTCCATGGCAAAAACAAACTGAAGCTTCACATTCTTACTGGACTTACCCCCTGATTGTATTTATTGGTATGGGAATTATCGACATACTGTTTAAACAGATTGCCAGAACTGAAAATGTTCCTTTCACATCTTCCCT
>CAYJAM010000143.1:0-6296 GCA_964367725.1 uncultured Sphingobacterium sp.
GGACGTGCATTAGCAGCCGCACAACCGCAAACAGAATTGACCATAACCAATACCGTTCCATCTGATTTTATAGCTTGTTCAACTTCCTCAGCAGTTCTCAGATCCTGAAAACCTGCATTTACAAGTTCCTGTCGCATTGGAGCAACTAAATATTCTGGATACATATCTTAATTAAATTAATCTTAAAAATTGAATTACATACAAAGTTAAGTATTTAGAAATGATATGATGTATTTTGAAATCGTTTGACTTTTAGATTACTAAGGGAGTTGTAAGTTATATGTTGTAGGTTATAAGTAACAAAAGTACGGTTTACTGTCTCGACATCAATGCATGAAGCCCAAGTTAAATAAACCGGATCGAAGCGATAGCTTTTGGCTAATACAATCTTTACATTAAACTAAATTTAAAAGCCAAAACTTAAGCGAAGAGCCGGACTGCTTAGACAGAAGAATCATAGGCCCTGCTTTTCCAAATTAAATTAATATTCAAGAAAATTTCCTTATCTGAATTCGGGTTTACCACTATTTGATCCCAACAAATTCTCCCTGTTGTACCTCACACTTGCAGAGGTTGATATTTACTGGATAATCTTCTTAAACGCTTTCTGAAAAAACCAACAGGTTTCTGTAAATAAAATATCAACCAATCTTAAATACAGTTCCTTACCCTTTTGAATTGACCAAAGTATAACTACCTTTGCGAACAATTTTCTTGTTCAAATAAGAAATAATTATTTATCCATTTATCGTGCGTTAATACGCATTTAAACAAAAAACTATGTCATCAGTAGAGACAAATTATGTTCCTTACAAAGTTAAGGACATTTCATTAGCAGAATGGGGCCGTAAAGAGATCGGTCTTGCTGAAGCTGAAATGCCAGGATTAATGGCACTCCGCGAAGAATTTGGTGCATCAAAACCTCTTAAAGGTGCACGTATTGCAGGATGTTTACACATGACTATCCAGACAGCTGTTCTGATTGAAACTCTTGTTGAGTTAGGAGCTGAAGTAACCTGGTCATCATGTAACATTTTCTCAACTCAGGATCATGCAGCTGCTGCAATTGCTGCTGCAGGAATTCAGGTTTATGCCTGGAAAGGTCTGAATGAGGAAGAATTTGACTGGTGTATTGAGCAAACCTTACATTTCGGTCCGGATCGCAAACCATTAAACATGATTCTTGATGATGGTGGCGATTTAACTAATATGGTATTTGACAGGTTCCCTGAACTAATTGCAGGTATCAAAGGTCTTTCTGAAGAAACTACTACAGGAGTTCACCGCTTGTATGAGCGTATGAAAAACGGAACATTGCACTTACCTGCAATCAATGTAAATGATTCAGTTACCAAATCTAAATTTGACAATAAATACGGTTGCCGTGAGTCATTGGTTGATGCGATCCGTCGTGCAACTGACGTAATGATGGCTGGTAAAGTTGCTGTTGTTTGTGGTTATGGTGATGTTGGTAAAGGTTCTGCAGTTTCATTAAGCTCTCAGGGAGTTCGTGTAATTGTAACTGAAATTGACCCTATCTGTGCTTTACAGGCAGCAATGGAAGGTTATGAAGTGAAGAAATTAGCTACAGCAATTAAAGAAGCAGATATCGTAGTAACTACTACCGGTAACTGTGATATCGTTCGTGGCGAGCATTTCCTTGCTTTAAAAGACAAAGCTATCGTTTGTAATATTGGTCACTTCGATAATGAGATCGATATGGCATGGTTAAATGAAAACTATGGTCATACTAAAGTTGAGATCAAGCCTCAGGTTGATAAATACACACTCAATGGAAAAGATGTAATCGTTCTTGCTGAAGGCCGTTTGGTGAATTTGGGTTGTGCAACTGGTCACCCTTCATTCGTGATGTCGAATTCATTTACTAATCAGACCTTAGCACAGTTAGAGCTTTGGACAAACACTGATAAGTATGAGAATAAGGTCTATGTACTTCCTAAGTATCTGGATGAAAAAGTAGCGCGTTTACATCTTGCAAAGATTGGTGTGGAACTTGAAACCTTAGATCAGCATCAGGCTGATTATATTGGTGTTCCTGTTCAAGGTCCTTTCAAAGCGGATACTTACAGATACTAAATAATTGAGAGTTGATACCCGATAGCTATCGGGTTGACAGTTGATAGTTATCTATGATTAGGCAATTATTACAGAAAACTTTCTGACAAATTTTATAAAAATGCTTACCCGATGGTAAGCATTTTTTTTGCACCACATTTTTAAAGGGAATCAGCTAATCCTGTGAAATTTCAAAACCTGATCATTCTGCCTGATTGTGACACTTTTACAATGAGACAGATGTACAAATTCAAATGGAGCAGTAATATTGAAACCTGATTCCGAAAGAGTATTAAAAAGACCAGAACATTCGATTCTACCTTCCGGGCTATATCTGGTAATTTTATAATCTTTGACAGACAATTCAATATTAAACCATGACCCTGCCCCTTCCCCGGCAAGCCATTGGCTATTTTCAGGGATGCAATCCGTCTTTTCAGGAGGACTAAGCGTAGTGTAGAGGTGTTGTTTGGTTTTCATCAAATCGCCCCCAGATCAATGATTTTGAACCATGGCAATTTTATTCCTCAAACTTTTTACATTGCCAATTGGACTGGGTGAAATGGTTAAAGGAACAAATAATTTTAGTTTGTCAAAAATTGGAGGATTTCCCGCCAATACGATAGTCCGCACAAAACGTGAACAATTTGTCCCCTGAAGAATAAAAGGACCATATTTCCATGGGCTCATCTCCTGCATTCTTTTTGCAAAGGCGTAAGCCTTTTCAAAATTTATGTTAGTGTAAGATGCGTGGAGTTTTCCACTCCCATGGCTAGCTTTATTCTCAGTAAGTTCAAGCAAAATTTCTTTTAAATTCAGCAATTCATTTCCCGACGATGAAATCTCAGCCCGGGAATGAATCTGCAAATCATGATCAGTTTCCATATCTCTGACCCTACCCTGGCCAAATGGCGCATGGTATCTTCCAAAATCAAAATAATAACAATTTCCGGATTCTATCTCAACCAGAATCACTGCAGCATGGCCAACTTTGTAGTAATTATTTTTACTAAACCCCAATGTATTCATTAAGGTATCATACCAGGCACCGGCTTGTTTACACAAGGTTTCTGGCCATGCAATACTTATTGCGAAACCTGTATGCATTTAAGATCAGATAAATTAATACTTGTCAGACTATTATCCCCTAAGTCAAGGTAATTGAAGGTTTCACTTGCTTCAATTATCCTGAATTGCGAAATGCTAAGGGTTTGAAGATCATTTTCTCTTTTCATTAATATATTAACCCTGTCGATAGCGCTATGGTTTACAGTGTGAAAATCCATAATATTGGAATCTTCAAATTCACTGTTTTCGATTAACCAGTTCTTAAACCAGGTTTTTCGAAGTTCCCTGTCCACGTCTGTATAAAGAGTAGCCGATGACCAGATAGCCGGATCATTCTGATCAATGCTTTGAATATGCTTTTTTTCGCCATCCCAAACCAGTTGATTAAACTTAATTTCACAGCCGTAATCAATGAGCAGAAGTGTGAAAGGTTCAACATTGTCCAGATTAATTTCGTCCATAAATTCAGAATGGGATCTAAAGTCGAAACTGTCTAATAAAACACGGCCCCTGCTTTTTGCATAATAATCCTGCTTCATATGATTTTGGAAAGCGCCGTTTAGCAGACAGGCAATCTGCTTTTTGTAATTTGCGGCAATCCAGGTACCTCCGGCAGCCACGTCTTTGGGATAAACCAGGCTCTCATGATTATCGGTATATATTTGAGGTTTAAGTGTGGCACGCAAAGTAGCTTCATCCCTGCTTGATGTCAAAATAAAACCTTCCCTGATAGGTATATATGTTACTGTGCACATTGTTTCTTGTGTCTAATCGTTGCAACTGCAACCCCAAAACCTTCATTAATCAAATGATCCATTTTCTGTTCGATCAATCCAATTTTAATTAATGCCTGGTGATGAATACTGTGTTCAAGACAATAAGCCAATTCTCTATCAAGGGAAGTTTTAATTGTTTTTATCGTTTTTCCCTCAGTTGAAAAATTGCCTGCTAATTGAAGTTCCTGTTCAGTATCTAGTCTTTGAATATCGGCACATAATTTATCAATACAAGCGATAGCAAAACTAGGATTCTGCTCCAATTCTAAATCTCTGTCTCTATCATCATAATTAACAACCCCACGTCTTACACCATGAAGCATACACAAATAGAACTCCAAAATATGGCGTACGTGCTGCCCAATGCTTGTATCAGATAACAATTGTGATTTATACTGGTACTGTTCCTCTTCAAAACTGGTAATCAGCGTTCTTATTTGTTGTAAGTTTTCCCTGCAGTAGCTTATCATATTGTGGGCATTTGGAATTCCTCTCCGAAAATTTTACCTTTTACTAAGTTATGTCCAATACATACTGTAAATACACCAATTTTGATTTGTAAGACAAATATTATCCCTTTCTTATGGCTCTTTGATTCAATTCGTATACTTTTCCACCAAGCTCTGTAAAGCTTTTAGCGTTGAAAAATCCATTTGTTCTATAAATTACCTTACCGTCTGAATTGATGAATAAAAAGCTTGGATATCCCCGAATCTGATATTTAAGTGCCAAGTCAGGACCATCACCTTTTTCGGCATTCAGGGAAATGTTAATAAATGAAGGATTATACTCATCACCAACTGCCTTGCTTCTGAATGTGGTCATTTTGAGCTGAATGCATGGTCCACACCATGGTGCGTTTAAATATAAAAAGATAAGTTTATTTTCCATTTTAGCCAATTGAAGGGCTTCAGAAAATGTAATTTTTCTAAAATGGAGACCAGTCGCTGATTCAGGAATCAAATCTGCTTTTACAAGCTCAAAAGCAGCCAGAAATATAAATAAAAATATTATTAAGGCCTTTTTCATATTTGAAACGCTATTAAGGAATAAAAACACAATTTAAATGAATTATAGCTTAATATACGTTTGCAAAACAATTTGCGTTTTGCTCATTAATAATTATGACGTGGGCCCTCTCCTGCCAAAACTGACCGTAAACTCTGAACCTTCTCCTTCCTTACTTTCAATGCTGATCAGCGCAGCATTTTCATCTGCAAACTTTTTAACAAGTAAAAGTCCAATTCCAATCCCCTTTTCATTCTTTGTACCGTAAGTACTAATCTCCTTACCAGCCAGGTTGAATAATTTACTGATCTTCCCGGCAGAAATTCCAATACCGGAATCCTTAATATGTATTGCTATGCGATTGGCATCTTCAGTATAGAAAATAGAAATATTACCATGCTGCGGGGTGAATTTTATTGCATTGACGATCAGATTCTGAATAATAATCCTGACGTGGTCGGGATCTGCATAGACTTTTGTATCAGGCAACTGAATATGCTTAAGTTCAATATTCTTTTCCTTTAAAAGAAAATCATAGATACTGAGGATCTCATCTGCCTGCCTGCCAAGATCAATGTTCACCGGCTTGGAATTGATGCCTAACTGCTGACTGCTTGCCCATGTTACCAGGTTATCCAGCATGTCGGAGCTTTCTCTCAACTTTTCATAGAACCCATCCAAAAAGAATTTTAGCTCGGTATCCGACATACTACCTTCCCTCATCATCTCCAAAGACTTAAGAATAGAGCCAAAGGGTGCCCGCAGATCATGTCCGATAATTGAGAATAACTGATCCTTAGTCTGATTTAAGGCCTCCAATTGAACATTTTGCTTCAGGATCAATTGATTTTGTTCTTCTACTGCCTGAGACTTAAGTTTTAAATCATTATTCAGTATACTTTTTTGCCGGGAAAACCTGAAGATCAAAATGGTCTTAATCAGGAGAAACAAGGCCAGTGCTGCAATTACAATGGTCACCTTCCTGATAAACTTCAATTGCTCTCTGTTTTGTTCATTTAGCTTTTGCAATTGAATATTTTCTGCCTGCTTTAGCTGAAGATTAAGGCGATTGATCTCCTTTTCTTTCGCCTCATTAAACAGACTGTCACTATATAATTTTTCAAGCTCAAGATATTTAAAAGCATTGCTATAATCGCTCTGCTTCTGGTGAGCAGTATAAAGAATTTTAAGTGCACGTGAAATATCATATTTCGCATTCACGTCTCTTGCATAAAGCAATGCTTTCTCCGCATTATTAATGGCTTCTCCAGGAAGTCCCTTCTCAAGCTGTATGCGGGCAATTCCTGAATAAGCTAAACTATATTCCCAGCTATTTTTATATTCCGGTTTACTAAGGACTAAACGATA
>CAYJAM010000144.1:0-6295 GCA_964367725.1 uncultured Sphingobacterium sp.
CCGCCAGGCAAAGAAAAAAGGCGAAAACTACTGGAACCCGGTAAGCAGGCGTTTGATCAGCAGCATGCTCATTCCATTATTTACAGGTGGACTCTTTATAATTATTCTATTTTTACGGCTGGAATATGACCTGATAGCATCTGCATGCCTGATATTTTATGGATTGTCATTAATATCAGCAAGCCAGTACACGTTCTCGGATGTGAAATGGCTGGGCATTTGTCAGATTATTCTGGGTTTACTGGCGGCCCTTATTCCGGCATCCGGACTCTTGTTCTGGGTAATTGGATTTGGCCTCCTGCATATTATTTATGGTACTGTCATGCATTTTAAATATAACCGGTGAAGACATCCCTGGAACAATTTGATAAAGCTTTTGAAAACCGGATACGCCTGCAAATTATGAGCGTATTGCTTGCCAATGTGCATTATGATTTTAATTCCCTCAAAGACTTATTAGATGTAACTGACGGGAATCTTGCATCCCATATAAAAGCGCTTGAAAAAGAGGAATATATCATTGTGAATAAAACCTTTATCGGCAAGAAACCAAATACACAATATTCAGTTTCTGAAAAAGGTCGCAAAGCCTTTATTAAACATCTGGAAGCACTTGAAAATTTAATTAAACAACAGAAACATTAATATTTTTTTATCCATTTACTTTGAATTTCAAAGTACTTTTAAACAATTAAAAATGAAGATAGAACTAACAACAGAAAACAAGGGATTTAACAACTGGTTCGGGGGATCAGTATTGATCAAATTAGGCCTGATCGGCTTTCTAACTATTCTACTATTGATCCCTTCATCACTGATACAGGACCTAATCGCTGAGCGACAGAACAGGCAGGAAGAAGTCATCAGGGAAATTTCCGACAAATGGTCGGGCAGCCAGCTTGTACAGGGACCGGTTTTGGTGCTGCCCTATAAAACTACAGTCATCACGGAAGACCCAAATACAAACAAAAGCAGTTCCCGGGAAATTATGACCAATATTTATATCCTTCCCGAAACTCTGAATATCTCATCAAAGGCAAATCCTGAGATGCTTCATAGGGGCATCTTTGATGCAGTGGTTTATAACAGCAAGATTGAGGTTAACGGAAAGTTCAGTGCCCTGGAACTGATAAAATCAAACATTGACCCCGCAATGATCCAATGGGATAAAGCAAAAGTGGCTATCGGACTGAGTGATCTAAAGGGACTTAAAAACAATCCGCTCATCAGGCTTGGGAATGAGAATTATGAAGTTGAGCCCGACCTCACTTCACTTAAATTATTCAGCAACAATCTGATCATCCTTCCAAACCTGAGTACAGGAAAGAACACTGCAATAAGCTTTAGCTTTGATCTCGACCTGAGGGGAAGCGAGAAGCTTAGCTTTCTGCATCTTGGAAAGAACACATCGGTAAAAATTGAGGGAGAATGGAATAATCCAAGCTTTACCGGAAGGTATCTGCCTGATGAACGCTCTGTTTCGGGCAAGACCTTTTCGGCTACCTGGAAGATGCCCTATTATAACAGACCTTATCCCCAGCAATGGATCGAAGAGAATACAATTCTAGACAAGCCAGATACCCTTTTAAAAGAAAAGAATAACTCAGATTCCCGGGCAGTTTTTGGGGTTGATTTCCTCTTACCTGTAGATCAGTATCAAAAGACCACACGTGCGGCAAAATATGCCATACTGGTCATTTTACTATCCTTTTTATCCCTGTTCTTTACAGAGCTGCTGAACAAAAGAAATGTTCACTTCCTACAATATGTGCTGATCGGAGCCGCGATGACCATTTATTATACCTTATTACTTGCTCTTAGCGAACAAATTGGTTTCAATATGGCTTACATCCTTGCCTCAGCAGCCACTATAGGCCTCATTGGAACATTCATCTGGTCACTGCTAAAAAATTATAAGGCAGCCCTTCTCTTTGCCGGCATACTGAGTATGTTCTATGGTTTTATTTTTGTAATTCTTCAATTACAGGATATGGCACTATTGGTCGGAAGTGTTGGTTTATTCGTCATTATTGCTACTTTGATGTATCTGTCCCAAAAAATTAGCTGGGAGCAGAACAAAGAGGAAGAACCAAACGCCAGCCATTAATTATGTACAGGTTTCACAAAGGATATTTTGCATTGACAGCAGGACTATTTTTGACTGAAGTACTGATCGCGATGTACGTTCGCGATGATTTTATCAGGCCTTATTTTGGAGATTTTTTGGTTGTTATTTTGATGTATTGTTTCCTCAGGACTTTTGCCAAACTGGATATGAGACTAACTGTCATAGCCGTCCTGATGTTTTCTTACCTGATAGAAATACTGCAGTATCTCAATTTCGTTGAGTGGATCGGTCTGGGAAATTCTGAACTAGCCCGCACGCTGATCGGTACATCCTTTGCCTGGATGGATATTGTAGCCTATACAACGGGTAGTATGGCCATTCTATGGCTTGAAAGAATGAAACCGGCTAAATGGAACCTTAAAAGTAAAAGTGCATGAAGTATTTTGTGAGCAAAGATTCGATAGTCCGAAGGATCTG
Organism: uncultured Sphingobacterium sp.; assembly: GCA_964367725.1. Taxonomy (GTDB): domain Bacteria; phylum Bacteroidota; class Bacteroidia; order Sphingobacteriales; family Sphingobacteriaceae; genus Daejeonella. The sequence goes on from CAYJAM010000144.1 coordinate 2,546, forward strand.
GGGGAATGGAGACACCATCCTCCTGATCTTTGCCGGCGCCTCTGCAGAATTTGCTTTGAATAAGGCAGTCGACTGGCTTTATTTCACCGGTCGGCTTCCTTCAGATCCGCTTAAAAGGTTATTCTCCACCATCGCCTATGCCCGTCAGATCGTTTTTTCTGAATACGACGAAGCTATGCAGGCCATTGACAAAATTTCAGCCATTCACAAGGGTGTAGAACAGTCCCGTGGTCAAAACATCCCGGATTGGGCCTATCGGGATGTTTTGTACATGCTTATTGATTATTCAATACGGTCTTTTGAGCTACTGGAGCAGAAATTAAGTGCCAGCGAAAAGGAGGAGGTTTATTCTGTTTTTCACCGGATGGGATCGCGTATGGGTATTAAAGATCTGCCCCTGAACTATCAGCAATGGCAGCAAATGCGAAATTCGTCCATAGAAGAAAACCTTCTGAATGGGAATTTCACCAAAGATCTCTACAAACAATATAAAAAGCACCTGGGATGGTTCAGGTACCTGATCTTAAAACAGGCTCAAATCTTGCTCGTTCCCGATAAAGTAAATGAACTGCTGAGACTTGGGAAGAATCCCCTTTCTACTCCCATGCTGAATTTGTACAAGCTCAGCAGGATAATTCGTTTAAAATCACTGTTAAAAAATGCGATCCTGCCATCAGCATATAAAAAGGAGATTTTGGCAATGGATACCTATTCAGGATAATACTGATTGAGAATGAGCCACAAGCTCACACCAGCCTGGAAGACCTTGCTGAAGCTATGGCAATTGCGTTTGAAAAATTTTTGGACCGGGATTTGCAGGAAAAAATCTGAATACCCATTAGTAAAAACATAGGAGATAATCTGCTGACATCAGGCTGGATAAACTCCTGGCATTTAACAATAAACTCTATTGGGAAAATAAATCTAAATTTGCAGGGTCATCAAAGGCTCATTACACTTCAAGATTAATCAATACTCATAACCTTAAAGCGAATCATCCCGGAATGCATTATAAATATTTTATAACACTACTTCTTTTATTTGGTATCCATCAGGCAGTAAATGCAAGCTTCGTATTCAATCCAAATTCAATAGCAGCATATCAGGCCATATTTGATTTGCGGTTTAATGATGCACGGAAATATATCCGGGATGAGAAAATCAATAATCCTCAAAATGGCATTCCGGTTTTGCTTGAAAGCTACATTGATTATTTATTCCTGCTTACTTCAGAAAACAAAATTGAATTTGAAAAGTTCAAGAACAGGAAATCAGGCAGGATAGATGCAATAAAAAAAAATGATAAAAATTCACCCTATTACCTGTTTGCTCAGGCTGAGATTTATCTTCAATCTGCAATGGTTAAGGCTAAATTTGGGGAATACATGTCTTCAACCTATGATTTCAAAAAGGCAAAAGACTTATTAAAAGAGAATAATGAGAAGTATAAGGACTTTTTGCCCAATCAGAAAAGTCTGGGATTAGTAGAAGTAATCTTTGGAGCTATCCCAACAAATATGAAAGGAATAGCCAGTGTATTGGGTATTGAGGGAAATATCACGAAAGGGAATAAGCAATTAGAAAGATTCAGACAACAGATTGCGAATAGTAAGTATAGCTATTACAATGATGAAACTGTGTTTTTGCTTTGTTTTACAAATGTAGATGTGATTCAGGGAAGGAACAGTTACAGCTATGTGACACCACTCCTGAATAGCATGAACGATAAAAGCCTCCTCAAAACTTATCTACAGGGTTACACTGCCTTTAGAACGGGGCATGCCGATGCGGCAATTAAATTTATTGAAGCAGCACCAAAAGGCAGCCAGTACGCCGACCTGCCGCTTATGAATTATCTGATGGGCAATGCTAAACTTTGCAGGATGGATTCGGATGCCAATTTTTACCTCAATAAATTTGCAAATGAGACCCTTAGTACCAATTATATCAAGGATACTTACCTAAGGCTTGCATTTTATTATTTGGTAAGAAACAATATTTCTCAATACAATTATTATTTAACCCTGGTGAGAACTAAAGGTTCAGTAATTAATGAAAAGGATAAGCAGGCCCTGAAAGAAGCAAATGATGTTAAGCCTAATCTAACTTTATTGAAAGCAAGACTCTATTTTGATGGAGGCAGTTATAATAATGCACTGGCTCAACTAAAATCAATACAGCTCAATGATTTAAAAAGCCAGAGGGATAAACTGGAATACTACTACCGTTATGCACGAACCTATGATATGATGAATGATTTTGATGATGCCTTGCTGTATTATCAGCGTACAATTAATCTGGGCAAAAATCAATCTTATTATTTTGCAGCTTATTCAGCCTTAAAATCTGGGAATATCTACGAATACATAAAAGACGATAAAAAAGCAGCTGAGTATTACAATATGGCCCTGGGGATGAAAAATCATGAATATCAAATTGGTATTGATACTCATGCCAAAGAGGGCTTAAGAAGGCTTAGTGAATAAGAGCATAATTTAATTTTTATATCCGGCAGAGTATCTTTAATTTAAAAATTATATTTGATTTTATACTTTTACAGGTATCAGGATCTATTTCAATTCATAAAGAAGAGATTATTATTAAAACTTTAGCTTAAAATGCCGGAAAAAACGATACTGATAACCGGAGCAAGCAGGGGTTTGGGCCTGGCCATATCAAACGCGTTATCGAAAGAATATACATTGATCTTACATGCCTCGCGCAAGGAAAGTTTTACCAATTTTGATTCTAAACACCACCTGCTTTGTGCAGATCTCAGCGATCCGGGCGAACTCACTGAATTTTGTAAACGTCTGAAAAAAGAGCATGGAGATACGCTATATGGGGTTATCAACAATGCGGGTATTACATTTGATAAATCCCTCATTTATCAGCCGGAGAATGAAATAGACAAGCTGCTGCAGGTAAATCTGAAAGCTCCAATCATGATCTGTAAGGCTGTTATGAAACAATTCCTTTTAAATAAACGCGGGGTAATTATCAATGTGAGTTCATGCGTTGGTGAAACCGGAAATGCTTTTCAGGCTGTTTATTCAGCAACTAAAGCTGGTTTGGCAGCCCTGTCCAAATCACTCGCCCGCGAAGTTTCCGCTTTGAGTGAAGAACATTCCATCAGGATATTAAGCATAGCCCCGGGTTTTATTGAAACAGAGATGACAGATACGGTACCCGAAAAATTCAGACAGGAGTATTTAAAAGCCATTCCTGCAAACCGGTTCGGTAATGTGAATGAGGTTGCAGAGGTGGTTGCTTTTCTGATGTCGGACAAGGCATCATACATTAATGGAACTAACATAAATATAAATGGTGGGATATTATGATAAGGGCCTTCATGTAGAAAGCCTGTGTTCAATTCATCCGAGAGAAATACTTATTGCCTACGGTCCTAAAAAACTGCTTGTTGATAAATATCACTGGCACTCCCCCAAAACAGGCGTGGTAGCGAGTTATACTCCCACAGATTATGATGTAGAGGACCATTTTGGCATTTTCAGAGGCAACCCTGATATGACAGGCCATATCTAATTCTAATCCGCCACCTAAAGCAAAACCATTAATAGCAGCAATAATTGGAGTTTTAGAATTTTCTATAAAATCAAATAATTTTTCTTGTCCTTCAGTCGCTAATTGAGCCCCTTCTTTTATTGAAAAACTTGAAAATTCAGCAATATCAGCTCCTGCTACAAAAGCTTTTTCGCCACTTCCGGTTAGAATAATAACTTGAACTTC
>CAYJAM010000145.1:0-6265 GCA_964367725.1 uncultured Sphingobacterium sp.
ATACAAAAACAGGATTGAATATTCATTGCTTGAAACACAGAAAAAGTTGAATGAACTTGATCTGAAGCGATATAAGAGCCAGTTTTTACCTTCTTTATCTGCATTTGGCAGTACCTCACAAAATGCATTGTCTAATAGCTTTGGAAGTTTGCTTGACAGAACTTACCCAACAACCCTAATAGGTTTCCGTCTGGCGGTTCCAATTATTTCAGGGGGCATTAAACTTTATCAGGTTCGTAATGCAAAACTTGAAATCCTCAAAACCCAAAATAATCTGATCAATTTGAAAAATGGGATCAGTCTTGAAGTTGAACAGGCCCAGACAATCTATCGGAATGGTTTGAAATCCCTTGAAAATCAAAACCGTAATATGGAGCTCGCTCAGGAAGTATTAAGAGTAACAAAAATTAAGTATGAGCAGGGTGTTGGTTCAAGTATTGAAGTGACAACAGCAGAAACTTCTCTTAAAGAGGCACAGAACAATTACATCAATGCACTTTATGATCTTTTAATCAATAAGGTTAACATGGATAAGGCATTAGGAAAGATAGTTTACTAGAACATTATAAAAAATATCATCCTGTTTACAAGCAAAAAATATAAACTTTCCGCCCCTGGCGGTACATTGAAAAACTCAAAAATCACTCAAATGAAAAGAATACTATTGATCTCTACTGTTATCTTTCTGGCATCATGCGGAGGAAAACCAACGGATAAAAAATCTGAGCTTGAAGCGCTGAAGAAGGAGCGTATATCTTTAAACTCAAAAATAGAGAAGCTTGAAGCTGAAGTAGGAAGCGTTTCTACTGCCGAGGATGTGAAAGATATAGCTGTTTTGGAGTTAAAAGAAACCTCATTTAAAAACTATTTGGAAGTCCAGGGAAAAGTTGATGCAGAAGAGAATGTGCAGGTAAATCCTCAAGCCCAGGGTATTGTGACAGCAGTTTATGCTGTTATTGGGCAAAATGTAAGTAAAGGACAGGTACTGGCACAAATTGATGATCAGGTTTTGCGCCAGAATATTTCTGAACTTGAAACCCAACTCGACCTTGCAACAACTCTTTATGAGCGTCAAAAGAGCCTCTGGGATCAGAAGATTGGAACTGAAGTCCAGTTTTTGAATGCAAAAACCCAGCGCGATGCAGCTCAGCGCCGCATTGCAACCTTGAAAACTCAGGTTTCGATGTTTAAAATAAAATCCCCGATCTCCGGGACTATTGATGCAATGGATCTCAAGGTAGGACAGGCGGTTTCACCGGGAATGTCTGGTATCAGAGTGGTTAATGCCAGTAAATTAAAAGCTAAAGCTTTGGTTGCCGAGTCATATGCAAGCCGTGTTAACCAGGGAGATAATGTTCAGGTAATTTTACCTGATGTTCCTGATACAGTATCAACAAAAATCTCATTCGCTTCAAAGACTATAGATCCGGTATCTAGGAGCTTTAATGTTGAAATTAAACTTCCTTCAAACAGCAAGTATCGCCCTAATATGCTTTCGATTCTGAAAATAATTGATTACCAAAATCTTAAAGCTTTGGTAGTTCCTGTAAATGCTATACAAAAGGCCGAGAATGGTGATTATGTCTTTGTTGAAGAAGGCGGTAAAGCAAAGCGTGTAAATGTACAGGCCGGTAAAATTTCTGAAGGACAGGCTGAAATTATTTCTGGTCTTAAAGCAGGAGACAAGGTTATCATTGCAGGTACCAATGGTTTAAGTCCGGGAGATATAGTTAAAGCAAATTAATTGTATTCACCTGATAAAGACATCATCATAATATAAAATAAGATGGAAGACATTAACAAAGATTTTAAACCATCCAGTTGGGCAATTGAAAACAGAACAGCCATTTATGTGCTGACGGTTATAATTGCAGTAATTGGGTATTTTTCATACGTAGGATTGCCGAAGGAGAATTTCCCCGAAGTTGTAATCCCTAAAATATTTATTCAGACTGTTTATCCGGGTACTTCTCCTGCTAATATGGAGAATTTGGTAACAAAACAGATCGAAAAGCAATTGAAGTCTGCATCAGGATTGAAAAGGATCACCTCCAATTCTTACCAGGATTTTTCAATAATTACAGCTGAGTTTAATACAAATGTTGAAACCAAAGATGCCAAACAAAGGGTTAAGGATGCAGTAGATAAAGCAAGACAGGATCTTCCTTCTGACCTTCCGAGTGAACCGAATGTAATGGATATCAATCTTTCGGACTTACCGATCATGTACCTTAATATTTCTGGCGACTATGACCTCAAAAGCCTTAAACATTATGCTGAAGAAGTACAAGATCGAATAGAAAGTTTAAAAGAAATTTCCGGTGTTGATATTGTAGGTGCTCTTGAACAGGAGGTACAGATTAATGCAGACCTGAATAAAATGGCAGCTGCCCAGATCTCATTTGGAGACATAGAACGTGCTGTGGGTTATGAGAACCTTACCATTTCTGGAGGTACCATAAAAATGGATGGGGTTCGAAGAACACTGAACGTAAAAAAGGAATTCGTGAGTGCTCAGGAACTTTCAAACCTGATTATCAAAACTCCAACAGGTTCATCTGTCTATCTGAGAGATATTGCTGAGGTAAAGGATTCATTCAAGGAGCAGGAAAGTTATGCCCGTTTATATGGGAAGAACGTAATCACTTTGAATATTAAGAAGAGGAGTGGTGAAAATCTGATTGATGCATCTGATAAAATTAATGCATTGATCAAGGAAATGAAAGTCAGTTCATTGCCTAAAAATCTGAATATTACTGTAACTGGTGATCAATCTGACCGTACCCGTATAACCTTACATGATCTTATTAATACCATTATTATTGGTTTTATTCTGGTAACGGTTATTCTGATGTTCTTTATGGGTATCACCAATGCGCTATTTGTCGCATTGTCTGTTCCATTGTCTATGTTCATCGCATTTATGGCTATGCCTGCCCTTGGAGGAATAATGGGCTTCAGCTTTACCATGAATATGATGGTTTTGTTCTCCTTCCTTCTGGGACTTGGAATTGTTGTGGATGATGCGATCGTTGTTATAGAAAACACACACCGAATTTTCGATAATGGAAAAGTACCTATTAAGAAAGCAGCCAAAATTGCTGCTGCTGAGGTATTCTTGCCTGTACTTTCGGGTACACTAACCACATTGGCTCCATTCGTGCCACTATTATTCTGGCCTGGTGTTATTGGTGAATTTATGTTCTTCCTGCCAATGACCCTGATCATTACCCTGCTTGCCTCACTGGTTGTAGCCTATATAATTAATCCTGTGTTTGCAGTAGATTTTATGGTGCCTGAGGATCATTCTGTAGTTAAACCATCTTTTGACAAAGGTGTCCGGAAGACTCTCCTGATATTTTTAGGTGCTGCCATTTTGGGCTATTTAATCAATTTCGGAATTGGAAATCTGGTGGTTTTTGTAGGCTTGCTTTATTTGTTAAACCATTTCTATCTGAACAATGCGATCCGGAATTTCCAAACAAAAATTTGGCCACGCGCACAGGATAAATATGTTTCCTTGCTTAAATGGGCAATATTGAGACCAAGAACTATGCTTTGGGGTACCGTTGGACTGTTTTTTCTGACACTTCTTTTAATCATGGTGGTTCCTCCTAAAATTGTGTTCTTTCCAAAGTCGGATCCGAATTTTGTTTATGTCTATATCCAGTTACCGGTAGGTACAGATCAGGCTTATACCAATGAGGTAGTAAAAAAGGTTGAAGAAAAGGTGACCAAAGTTGTCGGAAGGGATAATAAGGATGTATCCTCTATTCTTTCAAATGTTACAATTGGAGTAACAGATCCGCAGAGTGAGGATCAGGGACAGTATACAAATATGGGAAAGGTCACCGTGGCATTTGTAAGTTTTGGAAAGCGAACTGGTGAAAGTACCTCGGTTTACCTGGATAGGATAAGGGACGCAGTAAAAGGAATTCCGGGTGCCGAGATAACTGTGGCACAGGAACAATCCGGGCCGCCAACAGCCAAACCGATTAGTATTGAGATTACAGGAGATAACCTTGACTCACTTGTAAAAGTCTCCGAAAACCTAAAAAATTACCTGGATAGCCGCCAGATTGCCGGAATTGAAGAGCTGAAATCAGATTTTCAAAACAATAAACCAGAGATCATTTTTGATATTGATCGTGAAAGGGCAAACCGGGAGGGTATTTCCAGTGGACAAATTGGAATGGATCTGCGTACTGCTATTTTTGGTAAGGAAGTTTCGAAGTTCCGGGATGCAAATGAAGATTATGAGATCAACCTGAGGGCAAATGAAAGCCAGAAAAACAATCTGGATGCATTAAGGAATATGAAAGTTACTTATCGCGATATGGGGATGGGTGGAATTATTCGCCAGGTACCCTTGTCCTCTTTTGCAACTATTGATTATGTGAATACATACGGAGGAATTAAGCGCAAACAGGAGAAGAGAATAATTATTCTTTCATCCAATGTGCTTGGTGAATATAATCCAAATGAAGTGGTGGCTAATATCCAGGGTGAAATTGATCAGTTTAAGGCTCCTGCGGGTGTTTCAGTGAATATGGCAGGTGAACAGGAAGAACAGCAGGAAACAATGCTTTTCCTGGGTACTGCATTAATGATCTCCTTAGGACTTATTCTTATCATTCTGGTAACTCAGTTTAACTCAATTACAAAGCCATTGATCATTCTGAGTGAAATATTATTAAGTATCATTGGGGTATTACTCGGTGTTACTATATTCAGAATGGAGATGTCCATTGTAATGTCTGGTGTGGGTATTATTGCTCTTGCAGGTATTGTAGTAAGAAATGGTATTCTTTTAGTAGAATTTACTGAATTAATGATCGAACAGGGTATGGATATCAAGGACGCGATCATAGAGGCCGGCAGAACCAGAATGACTCCGGTATTACTTACGGCTACAGCAACCATGTTAGGCTTAATTCCACTTGCGGTAGGTTTGAACATGGATTTTGTTACCCTGTTTACTGAATTTGACGCAAATCTTTATTTCGGTGGGGATAACGTTGCTTTCTGGGGACCGCTATCATGGACCATGATATTTGGTTTAGGGTTTGCAACCTTCCTGACTCTGATTCTGGTACCATGTATGCTGTTAATTGGTGATTCAAATTCAAAACGTATAAAAGGCTGGTTTAGGAAAAAACCTGAAACCCTTTAATATTTTTTTTAAAAAATTTATGAAGCGGGTCATGTTTAATGGTCCGCTTTTTTATTTGGAAATATTTTTAGGATTATCTTTTGTCGGTATTCTTTTCTGGTATTAAAATTGATGATATACTTTCTGGTTTCCAGCCTAATCATATTATTTCATTTTATATTAATCATGATTAAGGAAGACATACCTAACCTGAAAATACTATCTAGAATCATTTTATTTTTCTTAACCTATTTTTTAAATTTTTTTCTTTAACCATAATTTAAAATCAGATGAGCAAGAATCAAAACAAACAGAATCCCGATTCAAGGGAGAACAAGGATGAACTTCCGGGCTATCCGGTTTACCCATCCGACCAGGATATTTTCGAGAAAGATCAGAAGGTGTCTTTTGACGAGTCTGAAATTACCGGTGAAAAGAAAATTAAATCTGATCCTGGTCTCGATGAAGGTCTTGATGTACCGGGAGCGGAACTTGATGATGCCAATGAATTAATTGGAGAAGAAGATGAAGAAAACAATTATTATAGTCTTGGTGGAGATGACCACAGCGACCTTGATGAAAATTGAGTCTATTTCAGACATACCCAATGGATGAAGAATGGTAGGATTATTGAACCTTCATCTATAGAAATAAAAAAACCCTCCAGGATTTACTCCGGAAGGGCCAATTGCAATTTGGTTTTAATTACTTAGTAGCAACAGAATCAACAACAACAGTTGTATCTAATGTAGCAACAGAATCAACAACAACAGTTGTGTCCATAACAGCAGTTGAATCTACAGCAGCTTCTTCAGTTTTGGTTGAGTTACAAGCAGCAACTGATAAAGAGATAGCTAAAGCTAAGAAACCGAATTTGAAAGAATTTTTCATTGTTTTTGTTTTAATTTATTTATAAATAATTACTGTTAATACACATTAATAAAAAAGGTAACCCTTGCTATTCAAAAAAAAATAAAAAATTATTTTCCTATCATTGGGTTACAATTCCTGATAAAAAGTATTAATAGTGAAAAAAGAGATAAAAAGTTCAGTTCCAGCAGATAGTGAGATTGTATTAGGGATACTGAATGATTCAAAGGAAACACTTAGCCG
>CAYJAM010000146.1:0-6252 GCA_964367725.1 uncultured Sphingobacterium sp.
TCTTAAATTCTGAGTATACTTTTTCATGATTAAAATTTGAAATTCCAGGTAATTGAGGGAATAATTCCGAACAGTGTTGTTTGCACAGCCTGAGTTCTGGTCGGGTTATCCGGGTCATCACGGAAATCGATGGAGTAAGCATTTTTTCGGTTATACAAATTATAAATGCCAAAAGACCAGCTCGACTGTAATTTTCTGGCGGGTTTACCCTCGAGAGTGGCCGATAGGTCAAGACGATGATAATTAGGCATCCTGTCAGAATTTCGCTCAGGATAATAGTAAACTGTTTTATTGTTTAGCTGATATTTACCTGCCGGAAAAGTAACAGCATTCCCGGTATTGAATACAAAGGTTGAAGAAAAAGTCCATCTATCGGTAGCTTTATAAATACCAACCAAAGAGAGGTCATGGGTACGATCCTGTTTAGCATTAAACCATTTACCCAAATCAATATCATTAAACTTGCGCTCAGTTTTTGAGAGGGTATAACCTACCCAGCCATTTAATTTGCCAAATCGTTTTTTAAGGAATAGTTCTATACCGAATGCCCTTCCATCACCAAAGAGCAGATCTGCCTCAACATTGGTATTACCTCTCAAATCAGTCCCGCTTCTGTAATCAATCTGATTCTGCATGTCTTTAAAATACAGTTCTGTAGAAAATTCATAATTATCATCATTGAAATTTCTGAAATACCCCAGGGCAATCTGGTCTGCAATTTCAGGTTTGACATTATTACTATTCATAATGTATAAATCTGTTGGAGAACTGGCTGTTGAATTCGACATCAGATGCAGATTCTGAGTATTGCGGGTATAGGAACTTTTTAATGACGAAAATTCATTCAACTGGTAGCTAGCGGAAATACGGGGTTCAAGATTAAAATAAGACTTTACAAGCTGACCGGAATTATAGGTTTTAGATGAAGTTGTAATACCGTCCTTGTCATAGGTAGAAAAAATACCCGGCCCAAAAAGATAGAATGAACTTGCTCTTAATCCATAAACCAGATTAAACTTATCGTTGACCTCCCATTCATCAGAGATGTAAGCTGCTAATTCGCTTCCCTTACGCTTTTCAATAGTCACCTCATTTACACTGGAGCTGGCGCTTGCTGTAATACTTCCGGGTGCAATAGTATGATGAATAAGGTCGAGTCCAAACCGGATATTGTGACTATTATTTAAAGAAAGTTGAAAGTCCTGCTTTAAATTCAGGTCCCTGATGGAGGAATTAACCTTGAAATTGTTCTCCTCCAGAAAGTTCTCGATCACATAATTATAATTACTGTAAATCAGCGAGGTATTGGAAAATAATCGGTTGCTGAATAAATGATTCCAGCGCAGAGTAGAAGTGGCGTTACCCCAGTCGAAGCCAAAAGTTTCACTCAGCCCAAGTTCATCGCGTCCGAAATATCCTGAAAGGTAAAGTGTATTCTTATCATCTATCTGGTAGTTGACTTTTGCGTTGAGATCATAGAAATACAGAGTATTTTTATTGATGGAACTATCCTTCGAGAGAGCCAGAAAAGCATCGGCATAGGTTCTGCGACCACTGATCATAAAAGAACTTTTGTCTTTAATCAGTGGGCCTTCAACTTTTAATCGGGACGATATAAGTCCAATTCCCCCTTCAGCAGTAAACTCCTTCTTATTTCCATCATTCATTCTGATGTCAAGTACAGAAGAAAGTCTTCCGCCATATTGTGCAGGCATTCCTCCTTTAAAAACGCTGACATCTTTAATTGCATCAGAGTTGAAAGTAGAAAAGAATCCAAGTAAGTGTGATGCATTGTAAACGGGTGCTTCATCAAGCAGAATCAGATTCTGATCAGTTGATCCTCCCCTAACATAAAATCCGCTGTTTCCTTCACCTGCCGATTTTATCCCCGGAAGCAGTTGCAGGGTTTTCAGAACATCGCGCTCTCCGAAAAGAACCGGAACATTCCTGATCTCATTCAAATTAATCTTTGCAACACCCATCTGAGCATTGACAATATTGTCATTCCTTTTTTCTGAAGTGATCACAATCTCTTCAAGAATGTTCTCAGGTACCATATTAAGGTCGAGCCGGAGATCTGAATTGATGCTAACCTTCCTGTTTATAGACCTGTATCCTATATAACTAACACTCAGGGTATATTCACCCGGACTAAGTTTATAGGAGTAAAAACCATAGGCATTGGTACTTGTGCCGGATTGGCTTGCGGCAGTAAATTTTAGTGTTACTCCAATCAGGGTTTCACCTGAAAGGGAATCTTTCACAACACCGTTTATAGTATAGTTATCCTGGGCGTTTACACTGAGCGAGCAGAAGAAAAGCAGAATACCAAACAGCAACACATTTTTAGAAAAGGGCATCAATCAAATATAAAGGGTATAAACAGCAATATTTATCTATGTACGAAATTTTGGCAAATCTAAACACTTTATTGCTCTAATTATTAGCGGATTGTAAGCCTAAAGTAAGATAATTGGAATTGATCAGCTTAAGTTGAAATTCATGATCAAATCCCTGAATTAAGGCTCATACCTGATAGTTTAACCCGAAAAATAGTGCAGTATAGGTATACACAGGCACAGAAATGCAGGTTTTAGAACCCCAAATCATATTTTTGCTATATTTATTCTTCCTTAAACTAAGCCAAAATGAAATTTAATTTAAAAGAGACCCTGATTTTTGGGTCAATAACTTTAATCTTTATTTCTTCCTGTTCAAACAATTCAGATAAGCAGATTTCGAAGGATAATGATAGTTTAAAGGCTTATGTGGCAGAAAGGCTTCCGATTTATGCTAAGGTGAGGCTTACAACTGACATTAAAAGACTTAGCGAGAATGAAAGTAAAGTTTTGCCACTGTTAATCAGGGCAGCTGAGATAATGGATGAACTTTTTTGGTTGCAGACTTACCCGAAGCGGGATAGTTTGCTTTCGGCTGTGGAAGATGAAAAGACCAGAGAATTTATTAAGATCAATTACGGTCCCTGGGATCGTTTAAATGACAATAAACCCTTTGTAAAAGGAATAGGAGATAAACCTTTGGGTTCAGGATTTTATCCAGCCGATATGACCCGTGAAGAGTTGGAAAAATCAGATGTTTCTGATAAAAAGGGTTTGTACTCAATGGTACGGAGGGACAAATCAGGAAAGCTGATATCCATTCCATATAGTATTTATTTTAAGGATGAACTAAAAAAGGCTTCGGATTTACTTTTACAGGCGGCTCAGATCACAGAGGAGATTCAGCTCAAAAAATATCTGACCTTAAGAGCAGAGGCTTTTCTTACTGATAATTACACACCCAGTGACTTTGCCTGGATGGATATGACCAATAGCGGACTGGATATTATCATTGGCCCGATTGAGAATTATGAAGATGGATTATTCAATGCACGTGCTGCTTTTGAGAGCTATGTACTCGTAAAAGACAAGGAGTGGAGCAAACGTTTGGAAAAGTACGTGGCCATGTTGCCTGAACTTCAAAGAGGACTTCCGGTTGATGCGGTATATAAAAAAGAATCCCCGGGAACCTCTTCCCAACTTGCGGCATTTGATGTGGTTTATTATGCGGGAGATGGTAATTCGGGCGGAAAGACTATTGCTGTTAACCTCCCGAATGATGAAATGATCCAGCAGAAAAAGGGGACCAGGCGTTCACAATTAAAGAATGCAATGCAGGCGAAGTTCGATAAGATCATGTTGCCAATAGCAGATGAACTGATTGATAAAAGCCAACAGAGTCACCTTAGTTTTGATGCTTTTTTTGCTAATGTAATGTTCCATGAGGTTGCTCATGGATTGGGGATCAAATCTACAATAAATGGCAAAGGCTTTGTAAGGGAGGCATTGCAGGAGCAGTATTCCTGGCTCGAAGAAGGAAAGGCGGATATTCTGGGACTTTATATGGTAAGTAGTTTGTTGAAGAAAGGTGAACTTGAAGGGGATATTAAAGATTATTATACCACCTTTATGGCGGGTATTCTGCGTTCAGTTCGATTTGGCGCCGGTGAAGCACATGGAAAGGCCAATATGCTTTGTTTTAATTTCTTTAATAAAAAGGGGGCTTTTGAAAGAACTGCAGAGGGCCGCTACAAAGTGAATTTTGAGAAATTTGAGCAGGCAATGAATGAACTAAGCAAGGAAATCCTGATGCTTCAGGGAAATGGCGACAAGGCTGCCGTTGAAAAGGTTCAGAAGGAAATGGCAATTGTTAAGAATGATCTACAATCGGATCTAAATCGGCTGACAAAAAAGGGAATACCCGTTGATGTGATCTTTGAGCAGGGGATAAGTGTGCTGCGTTTAAATTAATGTCTAATCAAAAAATCAGACCTGTTCAATCATCTGAGCAACAGTGTCTTTGGAAATTGGCTTACTGTAGAAACGAATGATAGAAGGATAATTGTCAAGTCTGTTCTTATCATTCTCATTGATTGATGAGCTGAATAAGAAAATTGCAAATTTTGACTGAATCTCTTTAGGGAGCTTTTCAAATACCTCTACAAATTGAAAACCATTCATTACAGGCATCTGAATATCCAGAATAATTATAGTGATGATGGAATCATCTCCGATAAGCCCATTTTTTATAGCTTCATAAGCCTCTGTGGCTTCCATGTAAGACTTTACACTGGAATACGTTCCTGAATTCTGTATGATCTTTTCGGCTATAAAACAGTCTAGCCGGCTGTCATCAATTATAATAAAGTTTGGAATCTGAGCAGACATCTCATTTATTTTGAACCAGAACCTTAAAATGTGTTCCCTTATTTATTTCTGAATCTACGGTAATTTTTCCATTTAATTTAGTTACTGCAGCTTTTACATTATATAAACCAAATCCTGAACCAACATCTTGTGTACTTGCCCTGAAGAACATATTGAAAATATCGCCAAGGTAATTTTCGGCTATACCTACACCATTATCGATAACATCAATTACAGCAAAACCATTTTCAACCAGTATGTTCAGATCAACGGTTTTATTCTTATTATCTTTTCTCTGATATTTAAAAGCATTAGACAAAAGATTATTCAGAATTAGTTTAACAGATAAAACATCACCCCTGAAAGTTTCTTTTTGTATAATATTTGTGTTGAAAGTGACATCACTCATGAGGTAAGTAAAATTAAAGATTTTTATCTGCTCTTCAACCAATTCATTGAAATCGATCTCTTTAATTTCAAGTTCACCCCTGTTCAGGTTATAATAATCGTGAATACTTTGAATAAAGTCATCCAGGTTTCTGACTGAATCCTTCATCATCATCAGCATTTTTCTGATCTCGGTAATATCATCCATATGCTGAGCAGCTTCGATGGCACCAAGAACACTCAATAGCGGTCCCCTCATATCATGAGTCACGCTGTATGAAAATTTATCAAGCTCATTATAAGCCCGTTGTAATTCTTCGTTCTTTACAGCGAGCAGTGAATTAGAGACATAAAATTTATTGGCTTCATTAATAGCACCAAGAATATCATCATCTGCCCAGGGTTTTTTTACATATCTGAAGACATTACCCAGGTTTATGGAGTCGATTACAGAATCGATATCGGTATAGCCTGTTAGCAGAATGCGGATAGGTTTAGGATAACGGCTTCTGATCTCTTCAAAAAACTGAACTCCGGTTTTTCCGGGCATTCGCTGATCGCAAAAGATAACCCGGATATCCGGATGAGAACTCAAATGCTGCATTGCATCGGTCGCATTCACAGCAATCATGATATTATAATTCATCCTGAATGATGCCTTAAAACCAGTCAGGTTGTTGATTTCATCATCAACATAAAGAATTTTTATTTTTTCCTGTTTTTCCACTTATATTTCTGCTGTAAGATCGAGAATTATTGGCAATTCCAGAATAAATTCTGTTCCAATGCCCGGAGTACTGTTAACCTGTATTTCGCCCTGATGTCTTTTGATCGTATTGTAAGCAATCGACATACCAAGACCAGTTCCTTCGCCTACATCTTTTGTGGTAAAAAAGGGTTCAAAGATCTTTTTCTTTGTAATCTCATCCATTCCAATACCATTATCTTCTATTTTAACGAATATACTTTTCTCATTATTGCTGGTACTTATCTTCAAAATACCACCCTGTTCTTCGCCAAACTTCTTATCAATCGCATAAATCGCATTTGAGATAATATTCAGAAAGACCTGATTGAGTTTACCCGGGTAACATTCAATCATTGGAATATCACTGTATACTTTTTCCAGCTTGATTTTGTTACTCAATAAGTTATTTAT
>CAYJAM010000147.1:0-6232 GCA_964367725.1 uncultured Sphingobacterium sp.
CCAGGGCTTCTAAATACCATCTGTCTTTGCCATCATATTGGCTTGCGAGTATAGCCCATAATTCAGCGGCTTCAGGTGATTTATTATGTCTTAAGGCTATAATTGATTCCCTTCTGACTTGTGGATCCAAATCATTGGCTAATTTTTTTACCAATGGAATTATATCCAATTTTAATTGTCTGACTGCCCTGATTCCTGTTATTCTGATATCAGGATTAGGATCTTTAATTGCTTCATTAATATATTTCTTTCCATTTGGCATTTTCACCAAAACCCAAAATGCTCTGGCCCGCATCCTTGGGTTGGAAGCTTTTCGCCATAGTTTTTCAAGTCCGGGAACTGCCTTTTCCCCCATCCCTTGTAATGCTATCCATGCATGCCTTCTAACCGCAAGATTTGGATTCTGGAGCGCGATAATTGCCCCGCCTGGAGTGCTGTAATCATTACGCGGGATTTTATACTGAGAAACATCAGGAGCGATTCGGTAGATACGTCCTCGCTGTAAATCGCCAACCCTATGTCCTCCAACTCCCGGATCGTACCAATCAGCAACAATAAGTGAACCATCCGGGGCTATGCACACATCTGATGGACGGAACCATTGGTCATTTTCTCCCTTCAGAATGTTAAGTATGCCCGCAGTATAACCAGCACCGTTTTTCTTGACAGGATATGCACGAACCACATTCGGGCCGGGATCGGAGTGAATTATTTGATTTTGGAAGGGCTCAGGCAGTAATGAGCCTTCATATAGTAAAATGCCAGTAGGAGAGCCTGCTCCCGTTTGTAATAGATTTGGAACTACTCCCGGATCGTTTAAATGCCAATGACGCTGCGGGATTGAATCTTCAAGATTAGTTCTTTTTGCCTGCCAGCTTGCGCCGGTAATCTCATCCTTGTAGCCGTAGTTACCATATTCCATTACAAAGTTAATCCGGACTCCCCGGTTACCATCATCATCATTATCACTTTGCCAGATTGTTCCGTAACTGTCGACAGCGAGCTCAAAATTATTTCTAAAGTTATGACCCAGACATTCTACGTTAGAACCATCAGGGTCTGAACGGAAAACCATTCCCTCACGATATTTTCCGGGGCCAATTTCATCCCCATCCTGATCAAGAACAACCTTGTTGTTTTTATCTTTAAGGGTAAGCCCTGAATTACCAAAGTTGAAATATAATTTACCATCAGGCCCGAAAGTAAAGGAATGCATACCGTGGTCATGCTGTTCACCACCTATTCCCTGAAAAAGTATTTCCTTGCGATCCGCTTTATCATCATTGTTATCATCATAAAAAACCCAAACATTTGGACTTTGTGATATAATTACCTTATTTCCCTGTACTGAGATTCCTAGGGGAGCATTCAATTCAGGACCCTGGTAAAAAACCTTACTTGTTTCGAGCCGACCATCTCCATCTTTATCCTCCAGGATTAAGATCCGATCACCCTCAGTTCTCGGTTTGTTATTGTTGATTTGAAAACGATAATTATAGGCTTCAGTTACCCAAACTCTCCCTTTTTCATCTACATCAATATTTGTTGGATTTATTAAGGTAGGTTCTGTTGCCATGGTTTGAATTTTCAAACCCGGGGTGATTACCAGACCTTTTAAGGCATTTATAGACAAACGTTTCTGATCTTCAGTTAATAAGGTGTCTGTGAGATCGTAAACCTGATGTGAACTGGCCGAAGTACATGCTTTAATTAGTATGATAGCTGATATCACCAACAGAGTCAGTAATAATGAAAGCAGGTTTTTCTTCATGCTCAGGATTTAATTTGCCTATTAAATTATTGCTTAATCATAATTTTACGATACTCTACCTTCATTGGAGGACCAACATGAACCTGCATGCCTAACATACCTTTTGATTTACCATTAATTGTATCGTTATCAGTTACATCGCTCATCAAAACTCCATTGATATAGTGTTTTAGACGGTTACCCTTTGCTACCAAACGGCTGGTATTCCATTCCTCACTATTGATCTTTTTCAATAAGGCATCAGATTCTCCTAATGAGCCTGTTACTGTTAAATCGGTCCATGCATTATTTTTAATTTTTGACTGAACTGTACCAGCAGCATTCTCAGCATTTTGAGCCTTTATGATAGTTTTTTGTCCTCTGTAAGCAAGGGTGGTCCTTCCACGTTCTTCATAGTTTTGCCCGGTATAACGATTTGCACCATCAATATCCAATTGATAGCCCTTTAAAGCATAGGGGATATCCTTCAGTTCTTCACTCCGGTAGTTAATGCCGCTATTACCTGCTTTTGTGATTTTAAATTCTAAAGTAAGTTCAAAATCAGCGGGCATACCTCCCCGCCAGATCAAAAATGAATTGCGTTTTAGCAGGGTTGCAGGAGTAATTTCTCCAACGATACTGCCATTTTCAACGCGCCAGTAGGCTGGATCACCTTCCCAGCCATTGAGCGTTTTACCATCAAAAATTTGAACAAAGCCTTTCTGTTTAATATCATTGGTATCAGCCATTTTATAGCCGGCAAGGATTATGAATAGCGGGAGGAATCCCAATATTAAGTACCCCTGAATTGAATTAATTTTCTTGTACATGATCAATAGCTATAAAATGGATTAATATTCAATGATTTTAGAATCTGCTTTCAAATTATCTAAACGGTTTTCCAGCTTCTTGTATTTGCAGAATCAATTACCGCTTCACAAACCTTTTGAGTTTCAAGTGCCTCTTTAAAAGTTGGAGAGCATGGCTCACCGGTTTCAAGGCATTTCAGGAAATCAGCTACCTGATGCACAAATGAATGTTCGTAACCAATTGAAAGTCCGGGTACCCACCATTTATCCATATAAGGCTGATCGCCATCAGTTACATGAATGGAGCGCCAGCCACGAACGATTGAATCATCGGCATGATCAAAATATTCCAGGCGGTTCAGGTCATGCAGATCCCAGCGGATGGAAGCATGTTCACCATTAATTTCAAAAGTATATAGCGCCTTGTGTCCACGGGCATATCTTGTAGATTCAAACAGTCCTAAGGATCCATTATTGAAATGGCAGTGGAAAATACAGGCATCGTCTATCCCAACTTTTTCCTTTTTACCGGTCAACTGATGCATGCGTTCTTTCACGAATGTTTCGGTAAGTGCAGAAACGTCTTTTATGCCACCATTTAACCAGATGGCGGTATCTATACAGTGTGCCAGCAGATCGCCCGTTACACCAGACCCTGCGGCATCAATATCCAGACGCCATAAGCCTTCACCACCCTGCGGCAGGTCTGCATTGATAGTCCAGTCTTGCAGGAAATTTGCTCTGTAATGAAATATTTTTCCCAGTTTACCGGAATCGATAATTTGTTTGGCTAAGGTAACTGCCGGAACACGACGATAATTATACCATACGGTATTAGCTACACCTGATTTTTCAATAGCCTCTACCATGGAAACGCCTTCGGCTAATGTACGTGAAAGAGGTTTTTCACAAAGTATCATTTTACCCGCAGCAGCTGCAGCTATGGCGATCTCAGCATGCATGTTGTTTGGTGCGCAAATGTCAACAGCATCTATATCCTCACGGGCAATCAATACTTTCCAATCTGTTTCAAAGGATTCATATCCCCACTGTTCAGCAAAGGCCTGAACTTTGTCTTTGCTGCGGGAGCAAACTGCTTTTAAAACCGGGCGGTACTCCAGCTCAGGAAAAAAATCTCCAACCCGTTTATAGCCATTCGAATGGGTCCGGCCCATAAAGCCACATCCAATTAACCCAATTCTTAATTCTTTTTTATTAGCCATTATAGTATTTTAAAATTTCAACTAATCAATTAATTGCTTAAGACCAGCTGTTTAAGCTGCGAACTTTGATCATCGCTGCCAGGATATCATTCCATGTTTTTTGCTTTTCTAAAACAGCATTCGGAAACATGCAACCGTCCCAGCAGATATGTTTAAAGGCCTTTGTTAATTCTCCGTTTTCATTGCGAAGCCAATGTCCGGCATCTACGGCAATATTTAGTTTACCATTCGGATCTGTTGCCTGGCAATGCCTTCCGGTTTTATCATGTGAGCCTGAACCATAAGCCGTTCCATCATTCTGAGCCACGTGAAAATCTATGGTCCATGGGCGTAATGCTGCGGTTAATTTTTTTAGTCCTTCTGTCAGTGTCTCACGGTCATCCCATTGATAATCCTTAGGTAATATGCGATCTTCAGGGGAATTATAGCCAAGGAGATATAAAAAGGTATGAGACATGTCAGCCTGAAATCCAATATTCGGGCGATCTACTGCTTCAAGTGTGTCCAGCATTGCTTTCCAGCTATGCATACCCCCCCAGCAGATTTCACCTTCAGCTGCCAGTTTTTCGCCAAAATCGGCGGCCACATCACAAGCCTCCCGGAAAGTTTGTGCAATGAGTTTTGTATTATTAACAGGATCTTTTGCCCAGTCTTCAACACTGCTGGCAGAGTCAATACGTATCACACCATAGGGGCGTACGCCCATTTCTTTCAATTTTTGGCCATAGACGCAAGATTTACGCACCTGCTCAACAAAATTTGTGCGGTCTTCTTTTGTACCCATTGCCGGTCCGCCCCAAATTGGTGCTACCAGACTGCCAATCACTAAATTATGTTTGCTTACCTGATCAGCCAGTCTTTTTATTCCATCCAGATCATCTAAATTGATTGAAGGATCAAAAAGTCCAACATCTACTCCGTCAAATTTAACACCGTCGACTTCTGCTGCTGCTGTCATTTCCAGCATTTTCTCTAATGAGATTGGTGGTTCTGAATCAGGACCTTTTCCCACAATGCCAGGCCATGTGGCATTGTGAAGTTTTGGATAAATATTCTCAGACATATTCAATAAATATTAAAAATTACAAAATTAGATCCGGGTTTTCCGGACCGAAATGTTTCAGTATTACAATTGGATCAGTTTTAGATGGGTTGCTAATAAGAACACCTTCCTTGGCCGCTTTTTCACTCACAAAATATTCATCATGAGTAAGCTGACCATATCTGATCAGAGCCGGAGTCTCAATATCCCATACTCCAAATTTACCATGCCCCTGCATCACGATCATACCGTAACAGGCACTATCCCTGATGGTAACTGTTTGTCCGGGTAAAACGGTTAGTTCTTTTGCGCTGAACGCAGCTGATCTGTAGCAGACCCAGTTTTCAATATACCCTTCAGATTCCATTTCAGCCAGAGGTTTTACTGGTTTTGGAAGCATAAAGCGGGTTTCTAAAATATTCGGATTTACGTTCAGATCCCAGTCAATTACTTCCATCAACTGATCGAAATCGCCGATTCTGTCCTTTGGAGTTCCATTCCATAGTAATTCCTCGGGTATAATTGCCTCATTAACAAGTGATTGATACATCGCAAAAACATCCGATGCTTTTTGAGGCTCATAAGTACATAAACTTCCAGGTGCATGAAGCATACCCGGAGGCACATCCCATCCGGTGCCCGGTTCCAGTTTAAAGGCCTGTGAATAGGTAGTCAACTTGTTATCTCCTTTTGTGAAATTTACCAGGCATTCCCGAATTTGAGCTTTGGTAGTACCCGGAGCAATTCCAAAGAAGGTATAAGGGAAATCTCCACCGTGATTGTTTAGTTGAGGTGGAAAATAATAGGCTTCAGGTTTACCTTTTTGTCCGATTTTGGCAGCATGTTCATCATTGTGATGAATATGATGGGGGAGTGGCCCCATATTATCGAAGAACTTGGAATACATCGGCCAGCTTTGGTGTTCATCCCATAAGCGATCTCCAATAATTTCACCTTTTAGCTCATCAATGGCATCTTTTAATAAAAACTGCTCATCTTTTCCACCTTCATTAAAAACTACGGCACTCAGGCCTTCATTCTTTCCGGTAAGAGGTCCGTTTTGTGCCGGAGTGGTAGATGATAACCATCTTTCATCAATACCCCCACGTTGTCCGCCAAGTACATAATAATCATCCGGGTGTAACTTGATCCTTCTTCCCGGTACGCAAAATGAACGGGGTACCCAGGTTGGGGCTAATCTTAGAATTCCTTTTCCTTGTTCTAATGCTTTCTTTGCTAAACTCATATTCTTATTAAAATGTTATGCCGGCCTAAAATTTCAGGCCTTTTTATTTAAAACTTGTATTTCTAATTCATATTTTCTTGTTTCTCCGGGAGCAAGCATGATCAATTCATTTTGCTGCCTTGCACGACTTTGCCCGATGGGTGGATTTGTGCCGGGTTCGAG
>CAYJAM010000148.1:0-6199 GCA_964367725.1 uncultured Sphingobacterium sp.
GCAGACTTTGCAGGGTAAGGGCCCTTTCGCGGTGGCTAAATATGCAAAGGAGAAAGGCATCCCGGTTATCGGCCTTGCCGGAAAAGTGCCGCTGCAAGATCATCCTGAGATGAATAAATATTTTGATCTGCTGCTGGCTATTGGTAATCAGCCCACTGATCTGGAAACTGCCATGAAATACACTGCTTCAAACCTGATCCGCACTTCCATAATAGTTGGAAGGTTCCTTTCTTTGTCAAAAAATATTTAATCATATTTTCATTCAGTTTGAATTTTTCAATTCTGAACAAAGTTTAACAAATAAGCATGAAAAATTTCCTGTTTCTTATTCTTGTATTTTCTATTTCATCTGCTTACGCGCAAGGTCTGAAACAAAAGATCGAAAATGCTTATAAAACGTTCGAATCTGATCCCCAGATGAAGTATGCCAGTAGTTCATTGAGCGTATTAAATGCCGAAACCGGAGATGTGGTTTTTTCAGCAAATGGTAATATCGGTCTGGCGAGTGCCTCCACCCTCAAAACGATTACTTCTGCAACAGCTTATCATATTCTTGGTAAGGATTTTACCTGGGAAACAACTTTGGGTTATTCGGGCTCCATTTCTGCCAATGGAACACTTAACGGGGATATTATCATTACTGGTGGAGGGGATCCTGCTTTGGGAAGTGATCGGTATGATCAGAGCCGATCGGAACTGATTCTGAAGAAATGGGCTGATGCCCTGCAAAGAACCGGCATTAAAGATATTTCAGGACAAATTATTGCCGATGATAGTTTATTTGGAACTGAAACTATGCCCGGGGGCTGGACCTGGCAGGATATGGGGAATTATTATGGTGCCGGACTATCTTCCTTAACCTGGCGCGAGAATCAATTTGATATGTATTTTAAACCCGGTAGAGTTGGGGAACCTGCTGAGCTATTGAAAACCGATCCCGAAATGTCATACCTTAAGATTGTTAATGAGGTAAAGACGGGTGCTCCGGGCACAGGAGATAATGTTTATGCTTATTCTGCCCCTTTTTCGACAGTGGTTTATCTTAGAGGAACTTATGGAGTGGATCTTAGGAAAGCAATTTCAGCTTCGGTACCTGATCCGGCTTATGATCTGGCTTATCGTTTGCAAAATAAATTGAGGCAATCAGACATTCAGGTTAAAAATGGTGTAGTTACTGCAAGAGAATTGGCTGCAAACAGGAAGCCTTTGCTCCCTCAAACAAAAATTATTTCGGTACATACATCTCCCCCGCTTCATGAAATTGTTTACTGGTTTAATCAGAAAAGTATCAATCTTTTTGGTGAGCATCTCATAAAAACAATTGCCTGGAAGGAAGGGAAAGAAATTACCATAAATCAGGGTACCGAACTTGTGAAGAAGTTCTGGGTCAACAGGATCTCAGTGGATCCTAATGCTATGAATATTTATGATGGAAGTGGTCTGTCGCCTGCTAACAGGATCACAACTATGGCAATGGCACAGGTACTTCAATCCCTTAAGAAAGAAAGCTGGTTTGATAGCTATTACAACAGTCTTCCTCAATATAATAACATGAGAATGAAAAGCGGAACAATCAGTGATGTAATCGCTTATACCGGATACCATACTTCAGCTTCCGGGACTTCGATGGTATTTTCATTTATAATCAATAATTATAATGGAAGCAGTTCTGCAATAAGGCAGAAGATGTTCAGGGTACTCAATACCCTAAAGTAAGTGGCAATACCTAAGTTTAATTTGCTTTAGCCCTCGTTTTTTTGTAAATTGATATAATCAACTCGTTAAAAAGGAGGTTGTTATGAACTTAGTTCAAAAAATAGAGCACTGGGGCGATGTACATCACGCGAAGTGGCTCGACTCAATCAGGATAATTCTTGGGCTTTTAATTTTCAGTAAAGGACTTGCCTTTATTAGTGATACTGAAGCTCAGAAGGATTGGATAATTCAGAATAGTGTTTTTGGATTCTCGGGGCTGATGGCCTTGGCGCTGGTACATACAGTCGCTTTTGCCCACCTTGTAGGAGGTGTTCTGATTACACTCGGGCTAGTTACCCGCTTTGCCACAGTTATTCAAATACCTATTCTTTTAGGGGCTGTATTTTTCGTGAATCTGACGAAGGGCTTTTCTCCACTTAATTCAGAGCTTTGGTTATCTGTGCTGGTCTTGATGCTGCTTATTATTTTCTGGATTGTAGGTTCCGGTCCATATTCAGTTGATCACTGGTTAAAAGGCTCGAAGGGCAGATAGTTTACTAAGGGAGAATTCAGCAGTATTATAGAATAATATTCCTGTCATATTTTCATCCAAATCTCATTTAGGGATGAAATAGCGTAATTTCGCTTCATGTCTAAAGCCATAATTATTGGTGCAGGTATTGCCGGTATAGCTACCGCAATTCGACTGGCTATAAAAGGTCATCAGGTTGAGGTTTTTGAAGCTTCTGCTCAGTCGGGAGGGAAGCTTTCTGAGATCAGTCTGGGGTCTTTTCGTTTTGATGCGGGACCGAGTTTGTTTACAATGCCCCAGTATGTAGATGAGCTTTTTCGTCTTGCCGGTAAAAATCCTTCTGACTATTTTCAATACGATAAGCTGGACACTATGTGCAATTATTTTTATGAAGATGGTACGCGAATCAACGCATTTGCTGATCCTCTAAAATTTTCGGAGGAAATAGCTGAAAAGACCAATGATTCAGCGGAATCTGTTCTGGATTTCTTGAGCAAAAGTAGAGATATCTATGAAATCACAAATCCGGTATTCTTACAGAGATCTTTACATAAGTTGCGAAGTTATCTGAACTTAGGTACTCTTAAATCTCTGCTACGATTTCCTCAGATTGATGCTTTCCGTTCAATGAATCAGGCCAATGAGGCCAGATTTAAGGATAGCCGCACCGTCCGGCTGTTTAACCGCTATGCAACTTATAATGGTTCCAATCCTTATCAAGCTCCTGCAACACTTAATATAATTCCACATTTCGAACAGCATTTTGGGGCTTATTTCCCGCATGGAGGTATGTATGCTATAGTCAGCTCTCTTACCAAACTGGCGATTGATCTGGGGGTTAAATTTCATTTCAATTCATATGTAGAGGAAATAGAAATTAGAAATAATAAAGTTACGGGGATTAGTTGTGCAGGGCAAAGCCATTCTGCAGATCTGATCATTTCCAATATGGATGTTTGGTATACCTATACCCGTCTAATGAAGGGTATTAAGCTTCCTGAACGCTTGCAGACCCAGGAACGCAGCAGTTCAGCCCTGATTTTTTACTGGGGTGTAAATGCTTCGTTCCCTGAATTAAGTTTGCATAATATATTTTTTACCGAAGATTATCCTGAAGAGTTCAGAAAGATATGGAAGGACAAAAATATAAGTTCTGATCCAACAGTATATGTTCATATCAGTTCTAAAAGTAATCCACAAGATGCACCTGTAGGTGCAGAAAATTGGTTTACAATGATTAATGTGCCCTCGGATACCGGGCAGGACTGGGATGAAATGATAGGTATTTCAAGAAAAAATATCATCGAAAAGCTATCCAGAAATTTGGGAAGAGATATAAGTAAACTGATTAGTTGTGAATCTGTACTGGATCCACGCGGGATCGATTCGAAGACCTTTTCATACCAGGGATCTTTGTATGGAAGCAGTTCTAATAGTCAGTTTTCTGCTTTTTTAAGGCATGCTAATTTTTCAACCGGTATTAAGGATTTATATTTTGCAGGAGGCAGCGTACACCCCGGGGGTGGGATACCCCTCGCCTTGCTTTCGGCAAAAATAGTTGATGAACTGATTAAGTAATATTTCAGAGCCTGTAAAAAATTATATCTTTAATTATGCTTGAACCACGCCAGAACAAAATTATATTTCAATTCTTCTCCTGGTATATCAATAGAATTATTAAATCAGACTTTGAAGATCTGAAATTTAACCATACAGAGTTTGATAAGGACAAATCTATTTTATTGCTTGCAAACCATTGTTCCTGGTGGGATGGTTTTCTGATGTTTCAGATCAACCGGTTTTATTTCAGGAAGAAATTCCATGTTATGATTACAGAAGAAAACTACAAGAAGGTTTGGTTTTTAAAGTATCTGGGTAGTTTTTCAGTCAAAAAGAATTCCCGCAGCGCTATCGAAACACTGGAATATGCCGGGAAATTGCTAAATGAACCTGATAATCTGGTACTTATTTTTCCTCAGGGAAAACTTTATTCAGGTCACGTGGATGAAATTCAGTTTCAAAAAGGTTTAATCAATCTGATCAATAGCTCAAGTCGTAAATTTCAGTATATTTTTGCTGCCAGTTTTGTCGATTATTTTGAGCATCGCAAGCCGGTAATGACCTGCTATCTTCAGGATTGGGAAGGTGCAGAGTTCACCAGTCTGCAGTTAATAAAAAGCGCATTTAATAAGCATTATGAAACATCGCGGCAGAAACAAACCGCGATTCAAGTTTAAGCATGATCCTGATTTACCTCATCTATTTTTTTCTTATTCTGAGGTTCACCGTAACCCTGTTTAATTTCATATCCAATCCTAAACTGACCAAGACCGGGAAAAAGTACAATGACCTGGTTTCAATTTTGATTCCGGCAAGGGATGAGGAACGAAATATTATTGATCTTCTTAATTCTATCCGGGAACAGGATTATCGAAATTTTGAAGTCATTGTGCTCGATGATCATTCTTCCGACCAAACCTTCAAGCTCTGTTCTGATTTCTGTGAAATTCACAAAGGCTTTAAAGTAATCAGGGGGCAGGAGCTTCCTAAAGACTGGCTCGGAAAGAATTATGCATGTTCTCAGCTTGCCGACCAGGCAAAAGGCGAGTACCTGATTTTTCTTGATGCCGATGAAACCATCGCTGATGGGCTGATCAATAATTCCATTCACCGGATGAAACTTAATAAACTGAGCCTGCTTAGCATATTTACTGATCAGGTGACAGTTTCCTGGGGTGAGCGCCTGGTGGTTCCGCTGATGCATTTCCTCTTACTTAATTTGCTCCCGCTCCGGCTGGTCAGGTTGTCGGGAAATCCTGCTTTTTCTGCTGCAAGCGGGCAATTTATGATGTTTGATACCGGTAATTATAAGGTAAATCAATGGCATGAACAGGTTAAAGAAAAAGTTGTGGAGGATATTGAAATCATGAAACTGGTTAAGGCCAATGCTTATAAAGCAGAAGCTCTTCTGGCAAATGGATATATTCATTGCCGTATGTACCAGTCATTTTCGGAGGCAATTGAAGGGTTTAGTAAAAACTTTTTTGCAGGTTTTAATTATAATGTTTTTGGGCTTTTCTTTTATCTGATGCTTGTCGTACTTGGGCCGATGGCTATATTTTATTTTCTTGGTATTGAACTGGTGATGTTTGCCCTATCCCTGATTGTATTAAGCAGAATAATGATTTCATTACTTTCAGGACAAAGTGTATGGCGCAATTTATTGCTCCATCCTGTTCAATTATTATGTATGGTATTTATTTCGGTCCAATCAGTGAAAAAACATTTTACAAAAACCATTCTCTGGAAGGGTAGAACTATAAGAAGCAGATCATGAACAGGACAATACTTTGCAGCCTGATAATCATATTATTTCATCTTGTTGGATTGTATGGATTTTTGACGCCCGCATTTGAAAGTATTTTTATAATGCTGGTACCATATCATTTATTACTCATGTTGTTGCTGATGATTCTTACAGTAAATGATGGATCTGCTGATCTTATAAAATTTTCCACCGGGGTCTATTTAGCAGGCTTTTTTATTGAAGTGATCGGGGTTAATACCGGACAGATTTTTGGTAATTACACTTATGGATCAGCTTTAGGAGTAAAATTATGGGCCACTCCGCTGCTCATCGGAGTAAACTGGTTGATTCTGGTTTATTGTACAGGTGCGTTTCTCCAAAAGTTCAACCTTAAAAATAGAGTTATATTTTCTGCTTTAGGTGCGGCAATATTATTGGGAATAGATTTTCTGATCGAGCCTGTGGCGATAAGGTTTGATTACTGGTCCTGGTATGAAGGCATAATTCCAGTTCAGAACTATCTGGGATGGTATATTTTTTCCTTTCTTCTATTTCTTTTTTATTCGGGTTTAAATTTCAGAAAGGAGAATAATGTAGCAATTGTACTTCTTTTTACACAGTTCTGTTTTTTCCTTGCCCTTAATTTATGGGCTTTCTGATGAACA
>CAYJAM010000149.1:0-6198 GCA_964367725.1 uncultured Sphingobacterium sp.
AATTTTCTTTCTTCCCGGTCTTTCTTTCCAACTCTTCCAGTATTGTACACATCAAAAATAAAGGGATCTGAATTTTACTGGTTAAATGGGCTTGCCAAAGGTAGTGTATTCGGTATTTTTCATCCTCCACAGGTTTAATCCACTGTCCGATTTTCTTAGATTTTTTAACCCGGGCTTTTTTCCATGCCTGAAGATCTTCTATTAGCAGATTTCTTTGCTACGGACTTACTATTTATTAAATCAATACATAAAATTTAAATATTTTGAAATGAAACGAATATTATTTTCATTCCTATTTTCTATTAGTATAAGTACAGCCTTTTCTCAAAATATTAAGGGTAAATTATATGATGCAATTACTAAAGAACCAATAATTGGTGCCAGCATCAGGATCTCAGAGCCTGTTAAGACTTTCATGTCTAATAACCAGGGTGAATTCAACATTACAAATTCCGGCAGAAAAGTTATAGCTCAAATTACTGCCCTGGGTTATAGAACTGAAGAGTTGACACTAAGTGACAATGAAGAAAATCTGATCGCCATGAAGGCCAGTTTGGATAATCTTCAGGAGGTGGTAGTTACAGCTAACAGAGACGCAGCTCTAAGAACACAGGCTCCAATTGCCATAAACAGAATTAGTCCCAAAACTTTAGATGAGACAAAGGCTACAAGTGTTTATGAAGTAATTAACAAAGTACCCGGTGTAATGATGGTTAATTACAATAATGAACAGCATGCCATGTCTATACGGCAGCCAATGGCAACATCTAACTACTACCTGTATATGGAAGATGGTATTCCTATCAGGCCGATGGGGGTATTTAACCATAATGCATTGCTCGAATTAAATCAATTCACTGTTAGTTCTATAGAGGTTGTTAAAGGCCCTGTTTCCAGTATTTATGGTCCGGAGGCTGTCGGTGGTGCTATTAATTTCATTTCCCAAAGACCAACATCTGTACCCACCGGAAAAATTGGAATCCAGCTGGATCAGTTCGGTTATAAACGTGTTCAATTAGGCACAGGAGTAAAACTCGGCAAATTCGGCTTTTATATTGGTGGTTTGATTAGTGATCAAACAAATAGCTGGATGGCCAGCTCTGATTATACTAAGAACAGTGTTAACAGCAGAATGGAATATCATTTTAATGATAAGACCCGTTTGATCGGAACATTTTCCTATGCCGATTATAACTCTGAAACGGCAGGAAGTGTGGATAGTATATCTTTTTTCACCCGATCATACCAAAGCACCGCCGACTTTACTTACCGTAAATCGATGGCAAGCCGGAACAGGCTGACATTGGAGCGTGATTGGAATGAATCATCTAAAAGTTACTTCACCTTTTTTAACCGGTTTAACAAGCATGGCCAAAATCCTTCTTATGGAATTCGCTGGACAAGTGGTCAGAATACTGCAAGAGGTGAAATTAATTCAAACGATTTTACCAGTTACGGTGCAATAGCGCAACATGCACAAAAGTTCAGGTTCCTGAATTCAAAACTATTGATTGGGGGTATGTTCGACTATTCACCAAACACATATTGGAGTCACCAGATTGATTTAAGCGCCCAATTGCGTTCAGATGGAAAATCAGTAGAAAGGTATACTATTTCGAAAGAAAGACCCGATATCAAACTGGCAGATTATGACGCAATCATTAGAAATAGTGCTATTTATAGCCAGTATGATTTAGAACCTCTTAAAGATTTTCGGTTGTCTTTAGGTCTGCGTTATGACCTGATGTCTTTTTCTTATGATAATTACCTGGATAATTCTTCAGGTAGTAAAAAGTATCAGAAAGTGACTCCCAAATTGGGATTAACCTATGATCTGGGGAATGATATCGGTCTTTATGCGAATATGTCACAGGGATTTGCACCTCCGGGACTTACTTCCGTTTTCAGAAAGAAACCGAATACCAACCCGGCAGA
Organism: uncultured Sphingobacterium sp.; assembly: GCA_964367725.1. GTDB lineage: Bacteria > Bacteroidota > Bacteroidia > Sphingobacteriales > Sphingobacteriaceae > Daejeonella. The sequence continues at coordinate 1,936 of CAYJAM010000149.1, forward strand.
ATTTTATTATAATTTAGATCCTGCCACATTCAATAATTATGAAGTTGGAGCCTGGGCTTCTTTACTTAAGAATAAACTTTATCTCGAGACAAGTTTATATAGAATGGATGGCAGGAATGAACTGCTGAATATCCGCCAGGCTGACAATTCATTTGATTATCAAAGCGCTGGAAAAACATTACATCAGGGGCTGGAGTATTCCTTTGTAATTAAACCTTCAGAAGAGCTGAGTTTTAGGTTTGGTGGAACTACTGCCCTGCACCGCTTTGAAGATTTTCTTGTAAGCATCAAATCAGCAGATGCTCTAAAGAAGCTGGATGGTTTTGAAATGCCGGTCTCCCCGAGGACTACATACAATACAGAGCTTTCGTACTATCCCAAATGGTTCAAAAATTTCAGGACTTCTCTGGAATTGCAGCATGCTGATAATTGGTATCAGAACCAGGTTAATACCATTCAGTATGATGGTTATAATGTGTTGAACATGCGTATTGCCTACAAGTTAAAGGGCATAGAATTGTTTTCAAATATGATGAATATCAATAATGCTTTATATGCAACGAATGCAAGCAGGGGGAACAACTTAACTGATAGAAGTACCTATACTCCATCTGCTCCACGCACTTTTGTTATGGGTATTCAGTATAATATTACTGGACAGAAATAATGTTTTAAATGCGTATTACTCTCTAATAGTGTAATACGCATTTTTCAAATTCCATTTATTTAAAGAAAATGATCAGAAAGAAAATATATCAATGGCATAGAACATTAAGTTTGATAGTAGCCATTCCAGTAATATTCTGGGCAATGAGTGGGTTCATGCACCCCATTATGACAATTTTTAGGCCCGAAATTGCTAAGCAGGCCTATAGTGCTCCTGCAATAGATAGCAGCCAATTAAAGGTTTCACTTTCTGAAGCGCTCAGAATTAATAAGTACCCAATAATTAATTCTTTCAGAATCATTCAGATTAAGGGTAATCATTTTTATCAGATTAAGCTCCCCGGAGAAAAAAAACTGCAGTATATCAGTACCAGAGACGGTAAATTACTTTATGATGGTGATAACTTGTACGCAAGATACCTGGCCAAATATTTTTTATCGGGCGATTCCAAAGCTAAAACTTCCAGTAATCCTCCGGCCTCCCTTGGGAAGAAGGAAGAAGCAGAAGGTGATTGTTGTGCAATGGCTACCAATGCAGTGTTGAGCAGGAACAATGGTGCCCTGGTTAATAAAGTGACTTTTCAGGAAGATTTCGATAGTGAGTATAAGGCTATTAACAGATTATTGCCTGTATACAGGGTAGATTTTAAGCGGGAAGATGACATTAGAATTTATGTTGAAACAGCAAATGATCGCCTCGGATTAGCTTTTGATAATACCAGATCATTCTTAGATACAATGTTTCAGCTTTTTCATAATATGAGCTGGCTGAATGCTTTGGGAAATTGGAGATTAGTGATCGAGATTATAATCATGAGCCTTACCTTTCTGACTGCATTGATGGGTATTTACATCTTTTTTACTACAAAATCCAAATCAGTTAGTGATAAAGCTTTGCCAAAAGCAAGAAGAAATCATCGATATACATCAATATTTGCCTCTTTGTTTACTTTATTATTCACTTTCAGCGGCGCTTTCCATGCTTTACAGAAATTTAAACCGGATACCCGAACAAATTTCTTTGTTGAAAATACTTTTAAAGCATCTGAATTAAATCTGAACTTATTGAAGCTTAAGCAGGCCCTGGGGGATGATATTAAAATCACTAATATTTCGGCCGTAAAGATGAATGATCGTAATTTTTGGCAAGTGTACCCTGACAATAGTACAAGCATCAAAAACTATAAGAAAGGTTCAGAAACAGGAGCAATTACCCCAAATGCTATTTATGTGAATGCAGAAGATTATTCTTTGTTAGAGAATGGTGAGGAATTGTATGCTCGTTCTCTTGCGGCAGCATTCAAAAGTGACAGTAATACAAAACCTGTTGAAGTAAAGCAAATTACAAAGTTTGCCGGTGAATATGGCTTCGTAAATAAGCGGCTTCCTGTATGGAAACTTGGTTATGGAACAAACTATAATGAACGATTTTATGTTGAAACCAGTTCTGGCAAACTTTCTGTTCGAATTGATGATCGGGAAGTTTTTGAAGGCTTGAGTTTTTCCTTTTTACACAAACATCATTTTCTTGATTTTGCTGGTAAAAGCTGGCGTGATTTCAGTACTATGTTTTGGGCTGCAATGCAGGTTGCAATGATTATAGTTGGACTTGTTTTATGGAATAAATCAAGAAGTACTAAAAAAAGAATTTCCCGGACTTGAATCTAAAGATGGATTAAGATTTTGGTTTAGAAGGAAGGATTATTGCCTGAATATTGCAATACTTTCTAAAGAAAAAACATACTGTTGGTATTCTCTGGCAGCATGTTTTTTCTGTTTTTTATTCTTTATGCGGACTGGGAATGATCAAAACAGGGCATTTTGATTTTCTGGCAACACTTTCAGAAACACTTCCTGAAATGAAATGATCAAAGCCTGTTCTTCCATGTGTTCCCAGAATAATGAGATCAGCTTTACACTCTTCCGCTACTGATAAAATCTCATCCTGAGCCCTGCCAATCCTGGTATAGGTTGAAATTTCTACTTTCTCACCATGTTTTTGAATTAACCTTTTGAAAAGATTTTTACTCGCTTCTTCCTGTATGTTCATTAGCTCCGGAATCATTGCCGGCGATTCGTTAAGCAAAGGATCAGCCGTGTAGGTTGATGCAATCGGGATTTCGTCCACATGTACAAGAATGATACTAGAACCAAGATTTTTCGCCAGAAGCACCCCATAATTTACCGCCAATTCCGAATAAGGGCTGTCTTCAACCGCTATAAGTATTCTGTGAATGTTTTCAGGACTTATCATAATTAATCTGGTTAAATTTCTGTGATTTTGGTATTCAGGCTTCAATTATCGCTCAATTTAATGTAAAATTGGTTTATTTGCAATATGAATCAACAGTTTGGTGTCTGTAATCTTGCACTTGTCCCGCTCCGGACTGATCCTTCTGATAAGAGCGAGATGTGCTCTCAGTTATTATTTGGCGACAGTTTTACTATTCTTGAAGTTGGAGAGAAATGGACAAGGATTATAACCAGCTACGATGATTATGAAGGCTGGATTGATAATAAGCAATACATCGGGATCAACGATAGAGCAAATGCCGGCCTATCAAACCTGAATGCAATACTTGGTTTATCTCCCAGTCATGTTGTATTGAAAACAGATACTTCAGAAGTTCTGCATTTGCTTGCAGGCACCATTATTCCCCAAACTGTAGATAATTATTTCTATTTGGGAGAAACACGGTATAAACTTGAAGGACAAATTCATAATCCAAATATTAATGAGTTCAGATCTTCAGTTGCTGAGGCAGCGATGTTTTATTTAAATGCACCCTATCTATGGGGAGGACGCTCAGTTTTTGGAATTGATTGTTCAGGGTTTACACAAATGGTTTTCAGGCAGTTTGGTATCCGCATAAAACGGGATGCCTGGCAGCAGGCCGAACAAGGCCAATTATTAGGATTTATTCAGGAAGCCAGAGCCGGAGATCTTGCGTTTTTTGATAATGAGGAAGGCCGCATTACCCATGTTGGAATCATGCTTGATAACAACCGGATTATTCATGCTTCAGGAAGGGTTAGAGTCGATCCGATCGATACCCAGGGAATATTTAATCAGGAGATCAATAAGTATACGCATAAGTTGAGGATCGTTAAGCGGTTTAATTGAGTATTGAGTATAGAGTATAGAGTATTGAGTAGTGAGATGCAGAAAACAAAAGAATCCTGATAAAAAGGACTGAATTGAGAATTGCTATCATATAACTATCGGCTTGACAGTTGTAATGAGATCCCTCCTGCGTCGCAATGACATTTAGTAAAGAAATTAGCTACTATTATTAATTTTAATTTGAGCAGTATGTCATCCTGAGAGTAGCGAAGGAACTTTACAATAGGTGAGTAGGAGTTTTGTAGCGAAAATAGAGGTCGATAGGGGCTAAGTTCCCTCCTGTGTCGGGATGACAGAGCGTTGATACCCGATAGCTATCGGGTAGAAATTAAACCAACATGGCATTGAAAATTTAATTTACAATGAACCGGGAATTTACCAACAACTAACCAACCAACAACTACCTACCAAAGCCCACTTTCCAAATCTTCAGTAATTTATCATCACTTACTGAAATGAGTTGATTATCAATT
>CAYJAM010000150.1:0-6196 GCA_964367725.1 uncultured Sphingobacterium sp.
ATAGTTTTCAGGAATAAAAGTTCATCAGTATTATCCATCCTCAAATCAGAAAAAACTCCGCTGATTTGCAAACCAGAGCTGTAAACAGCCGTACAGGTATTCCTGCATTCAATCGCCTTTAAAATACTTTCAGATCCGCCTTTCCTGAAAGCCATGGTATCCGCAAATTTCTCCAAAACCTGTGTCAGATTCTGAAAATTGGGTGTTACAAATAACTGGGGTTGTGGTTTAGTGATATCAAATGGGAAATTGACAGCATCAGCAGTATACCAGTATTTTTTTACCGAAGGATCCATGCAGCTTTTACTTTCTCCGATAGAAGAGAGCAGTCCGGCACCATAGATCTTCGGATTTTCAAGGGTTCCAATCAATCCGTATTCTACTGTCCACCAATGCAGGCGACTCAATAATGCCATTTCTGAAGGATCTCCAAGGTTCTTCTGGCAAAATAAGACAAGTTTTTCAGCTTTTTTAAGGGTTTGTGGGTCAGGATCAGCCATTTCTTTTAAAATGGAAAGTTCCCGTATCGCTTCATAAAGCTCAAAATCTTTGGAAGAATACATGGCTTTTGCCCCAATGGAACCAAAATAACTCAGGTATTGATGATAATCGGGATCAGCAATGATTGGCGCATGTCCTGCAGATTCATGAATGATATCGGGGGCAGGAGTGTATTCAATATGATGCAATTGTCTGATGTCAGCAGCAATAACCAATACCCTGCAGGATTGATATTCCATGAAAGCAGCTGGCGGGATGAAGCCATCGACTGTTACAGCACCCCAGCCAATTTTTTGGAGTGCATCATTCATTTCCTGTAGATCAGGTATTTTTTCAATACTTAATCCGGCAGCTTCAAGTCCGGGGATATAAGGGTAGTAAGCAATATCCTTTAGGAAATGGTAATTCTGCCTCATCACGAAGCGCCATACCGCCTGATCAACAGGAGTATAATGCTCATAATGTTGCTCAACAATAAATTGCTTGAGATGTTCAGGTAATTTTTTTACCTGAGGATTGTTGAAATCGTTAAAATTACTCATCATTGGTTAGGGGAGCAGATGCCTTAAAGTTATTAATTTTTTTGGAGGCTTGTTCTTCTGATGCTTCGATTTTTGTCAGAATCAAATGGGGATTTTCGTATTTTTGCATTGAAAATGGGAACAAAAAAGCGAATTCTGATCACCGGTGCTGCGGGTTTTATTGGGAGTAATCTGATTAACAGATTGTTGCAAAGCGGCATCTATCAGGTTATTGGTTTTGATAATTTCGATGATTTTTACAGCCGGGAACAGAAGGAAAAGAACATAGCCCCATTTGATTCTCATCCGGATTTTCAATTTGCTGAAGGCGATATCCGAAATATGGATCAACTCAATTCTTTGGGAGATTTGGATGTGATTGTTCATCTTGCTGCCAAGGCAGGAGTAAGGCCGAGTATTAAGAATCCGGTTTTATACCAGGAAGTGAATGTTGCAGGAACTCAAAACCTTTTAGAGTTCGCAAGGCAAAGAAATATCAGGCAGTTTGTATTCGCCTCATCAAGCAGTGTATATGGCATCAATGAACATATTCCCTGGAATGAAGAGGAAAAGCTGAAACCAATCAGTCCCTATGCTTCAACAAAACTTTCCTGCGAGATGCTCGGGCATGTTTACAGTCATTTATACGGGATTCGCTTTCTGGCACTTCGGTTTTTTACAGTTTATGGTCCTGCTCAGCGACCTGATCTGGCTATTCATAAGTTTTTCAATTCTATTTCCAAAGGGAAGGCAATTCCTGTTTTTGGTGATGGTTCCACCAGCCGTGACTATACTTTTGTAGAAGACACCATACAGGGTATCGAGGCAGCAATAACATATGAACAGTCCGATTTTGAGATCATTAATCTGGGAAATCATCAGACGGTAACCTTGGCTGAGCTTATTGCTGCCATTGAAAAGATCTGCGGAAAGAAGGCCATTATTGATCGTCAGCCAGAACAGCCGGGTGATGTCCCTCAAACCTATGCAGATATCAGCAAGGCACAGAGATTATTGAACTACCACCCAAAGACTGCCCTAGAAGCAGGTCTGCTCAAATTCTATGAGTGGTACAATAAACAGAACTAAACCCTTTAATAAATATTATCTTAAACGAAAATTATTTTCTTGCAAGTTTAGGATAAGGTGTATTATATCCTTTAACCGAATACCATAAAATAAGGTTTAAGGTATCCTCATTCGCCTGGTCAAGTTCATCCAGTGACATTTCCATTGATTTTTGAGCCCAAAATTTCTTCTTGCCGGATAAAGCCGAAAGTTTGGGATTCATTTCATCGAGTGGAATCTGATTAGGCAATGCTTTGTATGGCCTGAAGTCGGGTTTACTTGTGAAACAATCGGTCATTGGATTTGCGATCATATCGAACTGGCTCATAGGCGGCAGTCCTAGAATCAATTCAATGGTCCGTAAAATACTATTTTGGTTGTATTGGGTGTCTACTACTGCACCTCGCTTGGTATACGGACTGATACAAAGTGCTACTGTACGGCGACCATCAATATGATCGAGCCCGGCCTGAGGATCATCCTCAATAACGAAAATAGCCGTTTCCTTCCAGAATTTACTATTACTGACTGCTTCCACAATTTGCCCGAGTGCCAAATCATTATCAGCCACCTGGGCTCTTGGTGTTGGATAGCCTTCCCTGGTGCCTGTGGTATGGTCGTTAGGTAAAAGCATAATCATGAAATTGGGCAGGGAGTTTGTTTTCTCATATTCCCTGAATTCTTTTAGAAATTCACCGGCACGGTAAACATCCGGTATTGAGCTTGGAAAGCCAACGAAGGTAGGGCAGAGGTAAGGCTGCAGGGTATGTAATTTACTGGTGGCTTTGATCTTTACATTCCTGGTCCCATTTTTATAGTCATTATATAATTGCGTCCAGCTGGCATTGGCGGGCTCAACTTTTGCTGTAACGAATTCGCCATAATTCCGGAAAGTAAGTCCGGCTTCCAAAACTTTATCCCATATAAAACCCGATGAAGCAAATGCTAAGGCATCATCACCCTCATAAGGATAGCTTCGTACGAATCCCCCAAAGCTTTTTTCCAGGTAATCTGTCACGTAACCCTCATTAGCCCACTGATGTCCGTCGGCACTCAATACGCCATTGCAATAGGTATTATCCAGAAGTACAAAATTCTCAGCCAAAGCATGATGATTTGGTGTCACTTTTCTGCCGAACTGAGTCAAAGAACTGTCTCCTCTACCTTGCGGAAGATCTCCAAAAACCTGGTCGTAGGTGCGGTTTTCTTTGATGATATACAATACATGCTTGAATACAGATTTTTCACCCGGACGTGTAGGTACCGGAACAATCCGCTCATTAACTCGTTCCAGCCGCAATGACTGAGTGATTTTTGGTAAGCGCATGGTTGTAGCAGCCCGAATTGTATATTTCCTCAAATTTTCAGAATCGGGTACTTTGATAAAGGAAACTGAACCCGAGTGATCATGTGAGTTGATGCCTTTTTCGCGTAAACCCGTCTGGGGACTACCATTCCCCTTGATATTGGCAACAAAAAGTTTACTTCCATCCCGTGATAATAGAACCGCACCCGGATACCATCCGCTGGGTATAAGCCCTTTAACTTTTCCGCTGCTAAGGTCAATTACTGCGATATGATTATTACCTCCATTGGCTGCGAATAGTGTTTTGCCATCCGGACTTACTGTAACCGAGTTAGGAGCGCTTCCAAAAGGCAACTCGGCCATCGGCTTGGAACTCAAATCCTTTATGACAGAATTTGTCCTGGTATCGATTACAGAAATCAAATCACTATTGGCGTTGGCTACATAGAGTTTTGTCTTGTCAGGAGAATAACTCATTCCGCTGGGATGCAGATGAACCGCAATCTCTTTTATGACTTTGTTAGTTTTAAGGTCTACCACAGAGACAGTCCCAGAGGAGGCAATACCTGTTTTAGGATCGACTACGACATTTGAACCACCCGAAGGACCTGTTTTATCACCGGATATTGGCTGGCGACCACCCCAATTGGAAACATAAGCTGTGTTTTCATGCATGAGGACAGTATATGGTGCGATTCCTACACGGATCTGCGATTCAAGTTGTTTGGTCTTAAGATTTACGATACCGAGGGTGTTATTGCGGCTTAAAGCTACATAAGCATAGCCCTTTTGATCATCTATTGTCAAACCGCCCGGGTAGGGGCCACTTTTATCATCTGGATTTGGTCCGGGCAGTAAAATGGCATCATCCCAGGCATAGCTGCCGTTGATTAATTTTGCTGAACGTAAATATCCCCGGGTATCGGTAGTCCAGACTTTTTGATCGTCAGCACTCCAGGTAATACCAGTAAAGCTATGACCGCCAGCCGGTAATTTTAAGGTTTGCATGACAGTCTGCTTTTCTGCACTCATAAACACAATCGAGGAAATGTTTTTAACAGCTAAAACGGTTCCTGAATAATTTAGTGCCAGGTCAACCGGACGGCCGGGAAAGCTGATGGTCTCACCTGCCGGATCAATTATTTGGGATGTGGCTACAATCCGGGAATTATCCTCCTGCGCACCCACTACTGAATTATCCTTAAACTTGTCTTTCGACTTTTCAAATAAAGTATTCAGATTCCATTCCTTATTATTTACACCACAGCCGGATAAGGATATCAATGAGGAGAAAGCAATTATAATGGCAAAATTTTGCCTGTTTGATTGGATCATTCTTAATGACACCTTAAGTTTTGACATAAATTCATAAATCGATGTGATTCCAGCCTTCATTGCTTTTGATTTTAAATAAGATATATCCCAAATAATAACCCGCTATTTAATGTGACGTAAGATCTGAATTAGATAAGAGCCTAACAATCAATTAAAATTAAACATTCAATGTTAAGAATGTTTTAATTTTTTGTGATCAAGCCTGATTTTTTTTGATTGGAAATTATGGCTATGTTGGATTATATATTTACGCGTTATTTAACAGATGCCAAATTAGCTATGAGTTAGCTACATTAAGGATTCATTCCCCATTTCCTATTTCCCATTTCCCATTCCCTATTTTTCACTTCCCATTCCCTATTTTTCACTTCTCAACCTCAATATCCTGTTTCAGATCAATTTTATTCACTCCGATTTTCTGAGGATGAAAAACAAAATAAATTCCGCTGAATGACAGTAATGCAGAAATGCAATAGAAGAGCAGGCTGATGATTACCGCCAGATGCTGGTCCATCTGAAAATATTGAGCTCCGTAAACAAATACTAATTCTCTTGCACCAAGTCCGCCAACAGTAAAAGGAAAAATCGCTACCAATGAGGAAATCAGGAACATAAAGAGGTAGGGGGAGAATTTTCCTTCGAAATTCAAGGCGTACAAGAGCAGAATTACCGAAATAACCTGCATAGATTGTACCATCAGGGCTTTGATATGTGAAAGCACAAATTGCTTGCTGTAGTCACTGAAAAACTTTCTCATGACTGCATAATAGGCTACCGTGCCTGCCGCCACTACCAGCACCGGAACCCAATTCGGGATGCCAAGATGGGGGATAAAGATAACCAGAGCCGAAATGATCAGCCCCAATGCCCAGAGGCCACTCAGACGATCGAAAAATATCGCCTGAAACAATCTGCGGCCTTTGATTTCGAATTTCTTGCGCAGTAAAAATATTTTGTAACCATCTCCGCCAATCCCGCCTGGCAGAAAAAGATTGTAGAACATGCCGAGCAAATAGATCTTGAAATTATAGGTTTCCGAAATCTTCAACCCAATACCCTTAAAAAATGTATTCAGACGCGAAGAAGAGATCAATTGAGAGATCACAAATGCGATGAATGCTAAAAACAGAAAAATAGGGTTGGACTTATCAAAAGCATCTTTCAGGTCGTTGAATTCGACTTTTCTTGACACCAGATACAAAGAAAGACCCGTTATTGAGATCTTTAATAGGGTCTTAGTGATGTTCCAGATCTTCTTTTTTTCCATTGAAAATTCGTCTAACCTGGTATGTTTTTCTGTTTGTACCTTCAAAGTAAGTACGCACATTAATTTCTGCTAAAATTCCGAAGGTAATCAGCTGTATCCCTCCGAGTAAAAAAATAAGGCCTAAGATCAATATGGGTTTACCCCAGATATCCTGACCCATCAGTTTCAGAATAAGGAGGTAAGTATTGATAAGGATAC
>CAYJAM010000151.1:0-6179 GCA_964367725.1 uncultured Sphingobacterium sp.
AGCCGGCTTGTCTAAATTATGTTAATATTAAGAAACAGTTTTAAAGACATCCTCCTCAATAAAAGGCTGATTTCTTAAACGTTTACCTGTAGCCTTGAATATTGCATTTGCGACAGCGCCTCCAGTTGGTGGAAGAGCAGGCTCACCTAAACCGGTAGGATCGATTCCGTTATCCACAAAATGTGTTTCAATCTCAGGTACTTCCTTCATCTTAATCAGACGGTAGGTATTATAATTATTCTGATCGGCTGCACCATCTCTGAAACTTAACTTACTGTACATGGCATGTCCCAATCCGTCGACGATTCCACCCATTACCTGATGGCTGGCACCATTCATGCTAACAACCTGACCACAATCAGAAACCGCATAGATCTTTTTAACCACCGGTAATCCGTTTCGCATAATCACATCGGCAACCTGAGCAACATACGATGCATGGGAGAAATAAACACTGAAACCTTGCGACACATCCTTCTTCTTACCCCAACCAGATTTTTCGGCGGCCATTTTAATCACACCTTCCATTCTGCTGATATCATAACGAATATCTCCAACAGGTGATTTCTTGGCTTTTGCAAGAAGATCAAGTCTGAACTGAACAGGATCTTTACCTGCAGCCTGAGCTACTTCATCAATAAAAGCCTGCTCTGCAAAAGCAAGGAAATTAGTAATCGGAGCGCGCCATGCACCAGTTGTAATTGGCGATTTATGCTCAACAGAATCAATTAACACATTATCAACTGCTCCAGATGGGAAATTATGTTCCCTTGTTGGATTACCTGAATTGATACCAACTCCTCTCAATTTATATCCCGTAAGGTTACCAGATGCATCCAGCGCAGCCTCAAAACGATAACGACAGGCAGGACGATAGGTACCGGCAGTCATATCATCTTCTTTGGTCCAGATCAATTTTACCGGTGCTTTAATAATACTGGATAGTTCAGCTGCCTCAACAGTAAAATCATTATACAATCTTCTTCCAAAGCCACCACCTAAACGGGTAAGCTGCAGAGTAATCTTATCTTCAGGAATATTTAATAGTTTAGAAACCTCAGCCCGTCCTCTGGCCGGAGTTTGCGTAGGTCCAACAAGTTCAACACCATCCGGACGGACATGAGCGAAAAAGTTCATTGGCTCCATCGGACTATGGGAAATAAATGGACACTGATACTCGCCTTTTATTACTTTGGCAGCATTTTTAAATGCAGCATCAACATCCCCATCCTTACGTCTGACAGTCGCCTGCCCATTATCCATTAAGTTCAGAAATAATTTATCATGATCTTCTGTACTTTCCAGATCGAATTCTTTTTCATATTCGATCTTCAGCATTTTTCTTGCCTTAAGTACCTGCCAGGTAGATTTACCTACAACGGCCACATTATTTTTAAAAGAAACTACGTCAATAATCCCAGGCATTGATTTAGCAATGGAACCATCAAACGATTTAAGCTTCATTCCAAACTGCTCAGGGCGCTGAATCATTGCATAAACCATCCCTTCACGGTAGAAGTCCAAACCAAATAAAGGCTGGCCGGTAACTATTTTACGGTTCTCAACATTCCTTACTGATTTGCCAATTAGTTTAAAGTCCTTGCGGTCTTTCAGCTTCACTGTTGCAGGTACAGGAATTTTAGATGCTGCTTCAGCAAGTTCACCATAACTTAATTTCTTGCCGCTTTTGCTATGTGTCACAAAGCTATTAGCAGCAGTACATTCAGAGGAAGGCACGGACCATACTTTGGCCGCCGCTTCAATCAGCATGAATTTTGCTGTAGCACCTGCATTACGAAGTAATTTCCATGAATGCGGAACTGCACCGCTACCACCGGTAAGCTGGCGGTCAAATTTATTATCAAGATTTGCCTGAAGTACTTTCACTTTTTTCCAGTCGGCTTCAAGCTCTTCAGCTACAACCATTGGAAAAGAAGTGATAATATTCTGTCCTAACTCAGGGTTTGGAGACATTATGGTCACGACACCATCGGTAGCGATAGACAGGTAACTATTAAAGCCTATATTTCCGGCAGCCATTGCAGAATTAGATATAACTACAGGCACAGCGGCTTCGGCACTGAACCAATTAAATCCAAGTACAAGGCCACCCCCTGTTATTGCGGTCATTTTTAAAAAATCGCGCCTGCTGTTTGTTGTTTTACTTGTCATGATGATCAAATTTTAGAGCTGGCCAATTTCACTGCTTCCCGAATACGGTGATATGCGCCACAACGACAGATATTACCATTCATTGTAACTTCAATTTCATCCATACTTGGCTTAGGGTTTTGCTTCAAAAGTGCCGCCGCAGTCATAATCTGACCGGCCTGGCAATATCCGCACTGAGCAACATCGATCTCATCCCAAGCCTGTTGCAAAGGATGATCGCCTTTTTCGGACAAGCCTTCAATTGTAATTACCTGTGAAGTACCGACTGCCGAAACAGGGTATACACAAGAACGTGTTGCAGCACCATTCACATGGACTGTACATGATCCGCATTGTGCAATGCCGCAACCATATTTGGTTCCTACCAGGCCCAAATGATCACGCAATACCCATAACAATGGGGTATCGGCCTCGACATCAGCCTGCAGGGTCTTTCCGTTAACCTGAAGTTTGTAAATTGCCATAAGTATTAGTTTGATTCAAAGCTAAAGTTAATTAAAAAAGAAAGAATTAAACAAGAGTTCCGAATGTGATTTTTTTGTTGCCTTCTCCCTTTTTGCATGTGATATTCGAATAATATTGAAATTTCAGGATCATTGGATCAGAAATGTGCCCCAAACATTAATTTACTGAAAATCAGACCGATTTCAAGGTCTTCCTGCTTAATTGATAATCCATTGAAATGGAAAGCTCAGGAATACATTTTCAGTGTATTCATTCTTCTCGAATAGAAGTCCGATATCCCCATTCTTCATCACAACAAGATCAGAATATGCTGCAGAACCCGAATAAATAGTCTTTCCTTTGGTCCATGTTTTACCTTCATCATAACTAATTTTAATAGTCAGATTTTTTCGGTTATCCTTACTGTCAGCATTCACAAATAAAAGACAGTTGTTGCTTTTAAATTTATAACGGATTATGGCAGCATTACAAGCCGGGTCTGTCAAAGCAAGCTCAGGTCTGCTCGTCCAGCTTTTCCCAATATCCTTTGAAATATGCACGTATCGCATACCTGGTGAATTCACTCTGGAATTAACCATCCATGACCTATCTCTCAACTCAATAATTTTAGATTCATCAGCTGGCTTTAAAGGAGTATCACGCAAAAACCAGGTCTTCCCATGATCATTGGATCCAAAAACAAATACACCGTGTTTCAGGTTTACCAGAGTATGCAATAAAACACCTGAAGCGGTTTGAGTACCTTTTCCGGAAGTAATAAATTTAAAATCACCCTGCCATTCAGGCTTACTGATCTGCTTTGTAATATCTTCCGGTTCTGACCAGGTCTCACCATTATCCACACTTTTGAGGACATGCAAATAGTAAATATCCTTCTCCTTATTCAGGTCCATATAATTATAAAACATGAAGATTGCACCTGTTTTATTATCATTTATAAAAGAAGGATCGGATGCTGATCTTCCCAAAGGATAATCGACGAGGGTACGGATATCTGTCCAGGTTTTACCATTGTCCCTGCTCTTTCGCATCACAATATTAATATTATCATTTGCTTTGAGATCTGCACATGAAGGGCCTCTTTCATCTATCGCAGCAATCAGATCACCATTGCTCGCCACCACCAAAGCCGGAATACGGTAACAGGCAACATTGCTTTTCATTTTCACATTAAAAAGATCAAGCTGATGCAGACCATTTACTGAGCCAGGAATGGGTGGCTGAGCTTTCAGAACTGAAGCAGCAAGCAGAAAAAAAGAAAGTAAATATTTCATAGAAATTACCTGAGTGTGATTAATTTAAGAACTGAATTTAAATGTAATAAACATGTTATAGAATTAAAATCTTCAACAAATGGCAATTTGAGAACCTTTTCTGATTATTTGAAAGAAATTTTCAGGGGAGATGCCTGTCCTTAAAAATCTTGATTTATATTGGAGAATAATTAACATTAAATAAACAATGAGAAACAGCAAAACAAAATTTACCCTATTAAGTATTCTGAGTTTCCTTTTAGTTTGCAGCAGCATGACACTGAGTGCTCAGGAAATCGATCTTTTACTTAAAGGTGGTCAGGTTATTGACCCTAAAAACAAAATAAATGCCAAAATGGATGTGGCAATTTCTGGTGGAAAGATTGTCAAAGTAGCAGCAAATATCCCGGCTAATTCAGCTAAAAAAACTGTAGATGTAAGTGGTTTATATGTAACCCCGGGCATCATCGATATGCATGCACACGTATTTCAGGGGAATGATCTGGGATCATATATTGCTGACGGACAAACCGCCGTTCCTGCAGATGCCTTTACCTTCAGGGCAGGTGTTACCACTGTGGTGGATGCCGGATCATCAGGCTGGAGAAACTTCCGTCTCTTCAAAGAGCAGAATATAGACCGCTCACAGACCCGTATTCTTGCACTTTTAAATATCACCGGAAACGGAATGTATGGACGTTTTGAGGAACAGGATAAAAATGATTTCAATCCTGAAATGACCGCCTATATGATTACTAAACTTTTTCCAAAGATCATCGTTGGTATCAAAGCTGCTCATTACTGGGGTGATTTTACCCAGGTTGACCGCGCTGTAGAAGCTGGAAAACTGGCTAAGGTTCCTGTAATGGTCGATTTTGGTGAGCATCAGCCTACCAATTCGATTAAATCATTGTTCCTTGAACATCTTCGTCCCGGCGATATTTTCACACATACTTTTGCTTACGGACCAAAAGATCGTGAGACTGTGGTAGATGATGAGGGTATAGTAAAACCTTTTATTTTTGAAGCTCAGAAAAGAGGAATATTGTTTGATGTTGGTCATGGTGGTGGTGCATTCTTCTGGCGCCAGGCCGTTCCAGCCATCAAACAGGGATTCAAACCGGATGTGATCAGCACCGACCTTCACTCAGACAGTATGAATGGTGGAATGAAAGATATGGCGAATGTGATGTCTAAATTCCTGAATATCGGACTTACACTGGAAGAAGTAATTGAAAAATCTACGGCAAGTCCGGCAAGAGTAATCAACAGACCAGACCTTGGTAACCTAAGTGTGGGATCTGAAGCAGATGTCGCGGTATTCAGCGTCAAGAAAGGTGAATTTGGATTTACTGATGTTAGAAGAAATGTTCTGAAAGGAACACAGAAAATGGATGCAGAATTAACTATCCGTGCAGGTAAAATCGTTTGGGACCTGAATGGTGTCAGCGGACCGATCTGGGATTCTCCACAAGCAATCACAAAATAATTTTATTACAATATCAAATCTCATTAAACGAATGCAAACTTATTTCAAAACAGTAAAAAGTCTGTCGCTTTTCTTACTAATTGCCATTTTTGCGACAAATGTTAAGGCACAGGAAATTGACCTTCTGCTAAAAGGCGGACATGTGATCGATGCCAAAAACAAAATTAACGGCAAAATGGATGTGGCCGTTAAAGACGGTAAAGTTTTTCGCGTAGCCGCGGATATTCCGGCGAGTTCTGCTAAAAAAACTGTCAATGTCAGCGGACTTTATGTAACCCCGGGACTACTTGATATTCACGGACACGTATTTCACGGTACTGAAACTAATTACTTAAGCAATAGTCTGGATGCTCTTCCACCAGATGGTTTCACTTTCCGTGCCGGAGTAACTACTGTTGTAGATGCCGGTGGTGCGGGATGGAAAAACATTGATTTATTTAGAAAGAACATTGTTGAGCATTCTAAAACCCGCGTACTTTCATTCATGAACATTGTAGGAGGAGGAATGCGTGGGGTTGAGGGCTATGAGCAGGATGAAACTGACATGGATGCAAAACTCACTGGTACCATGGCACTAAAGAATAAGGATATTGTTGTTGGAATTAAACTGGCACATTATATCGGTCACGATTGGGAACCCACAGACAAAGCAGTAGAAGCAGGCAGAATTGCCAGTATTCCGGTGATGGTGGATTTTGGGAAAGCACTTCCTCCCCTGCCTCTTGAAGATTTATTGTTAAAGCATTTACGCCCGGGCGATATTTTAACCCATGCCTATCGTTACGATCAGGAATTTGATA
>CAYJAM010000152.1:0-6171 GCA_964367725.1 uncultured Sphingobacterium sp.
TGTTATAGTCATCATAGTTCTTTTCAAACTCTGCTACAAGTTCATCACAACCTATCCCAGTTGTAACTGCAAACCCTCCCCAGTAATCAGCAATGCCTGATTCTTTCGGTGCAATAAAGTCTGAAAGCGCATAATAAGGCTCACCTGCAGCTTTCTCTGCCTGTTGTCTGAGTGAATGAATAGTTCTGTAAACCTGTGTTCTGCTTTCATCAGTGTAGAGCTCGATATCATCGCCAACAGAATTGGCAGGCCAGAAACCGATCACCCCTTTTGCTTTCAGAGACTTTTCGGCAATGATCTTATCCAGCAAAACTCTGGCTTCATCATAGAGTTTTTTTGCTTCTGCACCCACAAACTCATCTTCAAATATACGTGGGTAGCTTCCTCTCAATTCCCAGGTATGGAAAAATGGTGTCCAGTCAATATATGGCACAAGTTCTTCAAGCGAAAAATCAACAAATGCTCTGGTCCCAAGGAATGCCGGTTTCGGTGCAGCCGCATTCAGATCAATTTCAAATTTGCCTGCCCTTGCCTCTTCAATAGTCTTAAAACGCTTGTCTGATTGTTTACTTAAATGAGCCTCTCTTGCTTTTGAGTATTCATTATGAATAGTTTTGATGTATTCCTCCCTGTTTTCATCACTCATCAGGGTACTGCATACCGTAACACTTCTCGATGCGTCAAGAACGTGAACCGATGGGCCTGAATAATTTGGGGCCACTTTCACAGCTGCATGTATTCTTGAAGTCGTTGCACCACCAATGATCAATGGAATAGTAAATCCTTCCCTTTCCATTTCTTTTGCGAAATGAACCATTTCATCTAAGGATGGTGTGATCAGTCCGCTTAAGCCAATTATATCTACATTTTCAGCTTTTGCGGTTTCAATGATCTTCTGTGCTGGCACCATTACCCCAAGGTCAATGACCTCGAAATTATTACAGGCCAGTACAACACCGACAATGTTTTTACCAATATCATGAACATCCCCTTTCACAGTTGCAAGTAATACTTTTCCAGCATTTTTTCGCTGATTACTGTCGGCATTATTGAGTTTTTCTTCCTCAATGAATGGTAATAAATAGGCCACAGCTTTCTTCATTACCCTTGCCGATTTTACTACCTGAGGAAGGAACATTTTACCCTGGCCAAACAGATCACCCACAATACCCATACCGTCCATTAATGGCCCTTCAATAACCTCAAGGGGCTTAGCATATTTTTGACGTGCTTCTTCAACATCATCATCCAGATAATCTATGATACCTTTTACCAGCGAGTGGGATAATCGTTCTTCGACACTGCTATTACGCCAAGCCTCATCCTTCACGACAACCTTACCCTTGGTTTTTATGGTTTCGGCAAAATCTACCAGACGTTCAGTGGCATCCGAACGACGGTTAAGCAGCACATCTTCAACTAATTCCAGTAAATCCTTTGGGATTTCTTCATATACCTCAAGCATACCGGCGTTAACAATACCCATATCCAGTCCCGCTTTAATTGCATGGTAAAGGAATGCCGAGTGCATGGCTTCACGCACGGTATTATTCCCTCTGAAGGAGAATGAAATATTACTAACTCCACCACTGACCTTGGCCAGGGGAAGGTTTTGTTTGATCCAGCGGGTGGCTTCAATGAAGTCTACTGCATAATTATTATGCTCTTCAAGTCCGGTAGCAACAGTCAGGATATTAGGGTCAAATATTATATCCTGTGGTGGGAAATTAACCTCATTAACCAGGATATCATACGATCTTTTACAGATTTCCTTACGTCTTTCCAATGAATCAGCTTGTCCGGCTTCATCAAATGCCATTACAACAACGGCAGCTCCATATTGACGGATTTTTCCGGCATAAGTTTTAAAAGCTTCTTCTCCTTCTTTCAAAGAGATTGAATTCACAATCCCCTTTCCCTGAAGACATTTTAATCCGGCTTCAATTACCGTCCATTTTGAAGAATCAACCATGATTGGCAATTTCGAAATGTCTGGTTCTGAGGCAATCAGGTTAAGGAATTTAACCATTGCTGCTTCAGAGTCTAACATCCCTTCATCCATGTTGATGTCAATGATCTGGGCACCGCCTTCAACCTGCTGACGAGCTACTGAAAGTGCTGCATCGAAATCACCGCTAAGGATCAGTTTCGAGAATTTCGGAGATCCTGTGATATTGGTACGCTCACCAATATTGACAAAGTTAGTTTCGGGAGTAAGGGTAACCGGCTCAAGTCCGCTTAGGCGAAGATATGGCTCTGGCTTTGGTGGTACCCTTGGCGAAAATTTCGCTGCTTTTTCTGCAATACATTTAATATGTTCCGGAGTTGTACCACAGCATCCGCCGACAATATTGACAAATCCATTCGCCATGAAATCTTCAACCAAATGTGCAGTTTCATGTGGCAGTTCATCGTAGGCTCCAAATTCGTTTGGAAGTCCGGCGTTAGGATAAGCTGAAATAAAACAGGCTGCTTTTTGAGAAAGTTCTTCAATATGCGGACGCATATCTTTAGCTCCCAGAGCGCAGTTAAGTCCGATACTCAATAAATTGGCATGACTCAAAGAGTTTAAAAATGCCTCTACGGTCTGGCCGGATAATGTTCTTCCGCTGGCATCAGTAATTGTACCAGAGATCATAATATCGATCTTCCTGCCACTTTCGTTCTCGTAATTCTTGGCTGCAAAAAGTGCAGCTTTGGTGATCAGAGTATCCGTAATTGTTTCGAAAAGTAAAACATCAGCCCCGCCTTCAATCAGACCCTTTACCTGCTCATAATAAGCATCTTCCAGTTCATCAAAAGTAACTGCCCTATAACCGGGATCATTAACATCAGGCGACATAGAAGCCATTTTTGTTGTAGGGCCAAGGGCACCGGCAACAAAACGTGGTTTATCAGGATTTTTCAGCGTGTATTCATGGGCTATTTCTTTGGCAATTCGAGCACCTTCGAAACTCATTTCATACGACAGATCTTCCATCTGGTAATCGGCCATTGAAATGCGTTGCGTACTGAAGGTATTCGTTTCGATAATATCTGCACCAGCTTCAAGATATTCGGCATGGATTGCTTTAATGATATCCGGACGGGTAATGTTCAGGAGGTCATTATTGCCCCTTACATCACATGGATGATCTTTAAACCGTTCACCCCTGAAATCCTCTTCTGTTAACTGATAGCGCTGTATCATAGTGCCCATAGCACCATCAATTACCAGTATACGTTTTTGTAATTCTTCTCTAATGCTCATATATTTTTTAGACATGAGATATGAGATGTGAGATGTGAGATAAAACTGATGAAATGCGATGAATTTTGCATGCCAAAGTCTGATATCTCAAATCTCATATCTCACATCTATAACAGGCTTATCTTCGAAAAGTCGGTATTTATTGACTCTCACTTATCTGTTCCGCCCAGGGCGGATAGAATGTAGCACCTTATTAGCACAGGTTGCTAAGATTTCTCAGGGTCTAATCCCTCCATCTTTCTGAATAAGCAGTGCAAAAGTGCAAGATATTTTGATGAAAAGCAAATGCAAGGGTGAGTTATCAGTTAGCTGTTGTCAGTTATCTGAAATCAGTTACCCGTTGTCTGTTGCGAGTTGCCTGTTCAATGTGGTGTATATCTTACAGGTAACAGATAACCGGCAACAGGTAACACAACTTACTTCCTGCTTCCGAACAGGCGAAGCAGCATTAAAAACAGGTTGATAAAATCAAGATACAGGGTTAATGCACCCATTATCACCATTTTATTGGCAGAGGCATCTCCATATTCGATACCGGCGGCGATGCGTTTCAAACGCTGCATATCATAAGCGGTTAAGCCAACAAATAAGGCAACTCCTATAAAACTGATGATATAATCTAACTGACTGCTACCCAAAAAGAAGTTTACTATGCTGGCGATAATAATTCCAACAAGAGCCATCATCAGAATAGAACCGAATTTGGTCAGATCAGTTTCAGTAGTGTATCCGGCGAAAGCCATCACTGCAAAAAGCAGGGATGCCGAAATAAAGCAGCCCAGAACAGATGATGAGGTATAAATCAGCAAAATATAACTCAAACTAATGCCGGTAGCGGCAGAATATAGAACGAAAATTAAAGCCAATGCCGGGAAGGATAGTCGGTTCATCCCAAAAGACATCACCATCACAAAGGCAAGGGGTGCGAACATGGCAATTGTACCCAAAGTGGTTCTGCCTCCATTTATCGGGTCAATCAGCATGCTGAGTAATCCCTCATCATTCGAGAAGAAATATGCAAAACCGGCTGAAAGGCCTAGTGCAATAAACATCCACAGAAATACATTCGGCAGAAAATTTGCCGAGGTAATGGTGCCTCCACGCTGAACGATCGGTTCGTTAGTATATTGATAAACTGTTTCTTTTTCTGACATGATAATTGATTTTACCGAAATTAATAAAAATGATTTGTTTTGATGTTGTACAATTGTAAAACTACTCGCCTGCTTTTCGCTTTCTGCTTTTACCTTAATTAAGTCTCCTGCTTAATTCCATTTCCACCAGCTTAAATAATTGAACA
This sequence comes from uncultured Sphingobacterium sp., assembly GCA_964367725.1. Taxonomy (GTDB): domain Bacteria; phylum Bacteroidota; class Bacteroidia; order Sphingobacteriales; family Sphingobacteriaceae; genus Daejeonella. Next base: position 4,551 of record CAYJAM010000152.1, read on the forward strand.
GGCTTTAGATTCCTCCAGGCCATATCATCCAGGTTTCCGCCAAAGTTGAGATAATAATCAATATTGTTTCGCCTGAATTCATTGATTACATGTTCTCTGAAATTAATACCTGCAATCCAGCCTTCTTCCACATCCTGAAACCATTCTTCGTAATAACAGTCATCAGATGAATGAAAGTTAAGTATGTTTTCTCCAATCAGGATGAATTTATCAATTCCTTCAATGACCATCAAATCCAGAATTTCCCGCTTGAGTGTCATGATATCGTTATGAAGGGCATCGTTCCATTCGCCGATAAATTCAATAATTGCATAACCTTTTTCATAATCGGCATACAATACTTTGAGATACAGAGTTTGTGAACCAAAGAAATCCCACTGAGGATGTATCAGATAGTTGTAAATCTGTTTATCGAATTCAAACTCATTGTATTTTGTTTCAAAAAATGGTGAAAGCGCATCTTCGGAAGCGATATAGTCGTCCCTCCAGCGGTAATATGGTTCTATGTCATGCATTTTTTGAAATTATAGTTCTGATGAAGCAGCATTGTCGACAGCTTGACGGACACTTCCGTATCTGTCCAGAAGCTTTTGTGCCGTACCTGAATCCAAACCGGTTGCCTGCATCACCATGTTGACCGCGCGGCCAACCAGTTTTACATTGCTGAGGCGCATATCCACCATTTTATTTCCTTTTACCCGACCCAGACGGATCATGGTTGAGGTACTGATCATATTCAGCACAAGTTTCTGAGCCGTTCCTGATTTCATGCGGGTTGAACCGGTCACAAATTCCGGACCTACAACTACTTCGATTGGATGTTTGGCTTCAGCAGCTACCGGACTCCCGGCATTGCAGACTATACAAGCCGTTTCAAGTCCGTTTTCATTCGCCTTTTTTAATCCCCCGATAACATAAGGGGTTGTTCCGGATGCTGCAATTCCTACAAGAACATCTTTGTCTGAAATATTAAACTCCTGTAAGTCTTTCCATGCCTGATCGCTATTATCTTCGGCATTTTCAACAGCTTTACGGATTGCTTTATCCCCTCCTGCAATGATTCCTATTACCATATCAAATGGTACACCATAAGTTGGCGGGCATTCTGATGCATCCAGTATACCCAGCCGGCCACTGGTACCTGCTCCAATATAAAATAGTCTCCCACCTGCACTGATTTTTTCCACAATTACATTGACGACTTTTTCAATTGCCGGAATCGCTTTCTCTACTGCAAGAGGTACTGTCTTGTCTTCATTATTCATACCCTGCAGTAATTCTGCAACAGACATTTTGTCGAGATCAGTATAGTTGGAATCAGCTTCAGTTGTTCTTTTCATATTCATTTTTTCGAATACAAAAATCGGAATATTATCTAATAGCTTTAATATTTATTATTCATTATTCTGTTGCTTAAAGATCTATTCAAAAGAATTTTTTAAAATGGGCTTTATATAGTTGCTTTGGCCGTTCAGGATGCTAACTTTACTTGCTTTTCAGGGGTTAAATTATAATGGGTTCGCTTACAAAGAAAAATTTATGGATTGCCACAGGATATTCGGCAGTATTGATTGCCGGGCTGTGGCTGGGGCCTAAACTCGTTCATGAAAATCAGAACTCA
>CAYJAM010000153.1:0-6170 GCA_964367725.1 uncultured Sphingobacterium sp.
ATGAACATTTCAATAAATATCTTTCCTATCCCGGTCTGAGTGCAGAAAGCAAACAAAAAACAGCTAAATATATTGCAGACTGTAGTTTTAGTCTTGAGGCAATCAAGAATCCGGTAAGCTTTAAACCTGTCAACCTGGGTCCGGGAATTAATTCAAAAGAAGAGGAGTATCTGCCAGTAATTACTGCCGATGAGAAAATGATCATATTCACTCGTCAGACTAACAGAAATGAGGATTTTTTCAAAAGTGTTAAGCGTGATAGCCTGTGGGCTACAGCTGAATATCTTAGCAAAGAGATTAATACGTTTAATTATAATGAAGGAGCCCAATGCATTTCGCCTGATGGGAATTATTTATTTTTCACTGGCTGTAACCGTCCGGATGGTTTGGGAAGATGTGATATCTATATTTCCAGATGGGAAGGTAATTCCTGGAGTAAACCCTTTAATATTGGTGGACCGGTTAATACTCCCGGCTGGGAATCTCAACCATCTATCAGCGCCGATGGCAGAACCTTATACTTTGTCAGTACCAGAAATGGAGGATTCGGTGGTTATGACATCTGGAAAACAGAACTTAATCCTGATGGATCCTGGAGTATCCCCTTAAATCTCGGGCCTGAGATAAATACCTCTTACGATGAACAATCACCATTTATTCACCCCGATGATGAAAGCCTTTATTTCTCCTCAAATGGTTGGCCAGGACTGGGAAGCAAAGATCTTTTCATGAGCCGGAAACTTTTTAAGGATGATATTCAAACAGGCTGGAAAAAGCCTCAGAATTTGGGATATCCTATCAATACTTTTGGTGAAGAAAGTGGATTAAGCATCAGCAGCAATGGCAAACTTGCTTTCTTTTCTACTAATCAGAAAGGTGGATATGGCGGACTTGACATTTACTCTTTCGAACTGCCGGAAAATATGAGACCCAATTTAGTAACCTATGTAAAGGGATTGGTTTTTGACAAAAACACAAAGGAAATTCTCGATGCGAAAGTCCAAATAATAAATCTTAAGGATGGGAAAGCAATTTTTGACGATGTTGCCGATCCCGAAACCGGAGAGTTTCTTGCGACTATGATGGCAGGCAAGTCATTCGGATTAAATGTCTCTAAAGATGGTTACCTTTTCTATTCCCAAAACTTCACGCCAGATCTGAAACTGATTAACAAGCCATTCATATTAGAAATACCTTTGCAGAAAATTGAGATTGGTGGACTGGTTATTCTAAATAATATATTCTTTGAGAGCGGGCAATTTAATCTCCTATCTGAATCGAAAACCGAATTACAACATTTGATTCATTTTATGAAGGAGAATCCAACAGTCTCAATTGAAATTGGCGGACATACCGATGATGTCGGTGATGAGAAGTCAAATCTGGAGCTTTCTGAAAACCGGGCCCGCACTGTCTATAATTATCTGTTGAGTAATCAGGTTTCTGCAAATAAGATTAGCTATAAGGGTTATGGCGAAGGGCTTCCGCTCAATGATAATTCAACTGAAGAAAACAGAAAAAATAACAGGAGAACAGAATTTAAAATCATAACAAAATAAATATGGAACAGAATTTCAAAAATCACACACGTTTTGTAAGGGGTTATCATGTAATACTTTCATTACTTTTATTATCAGGATTGATTGGATCAATTATCAACCTTTTTGGATCATTTGGCACTGACCAGCTTTATTCTGCAAGCCTCATTCTACTCTTATTTTTATGTTGTATAATGGTAACCTGGTACACCAGGGTTTTCCCACTTAAAGCCCAGGATAGAGCAATACGTGCAGAAGAAAATTTCAGACATTTTATTTTGAGTGGTAAACCTCTTCCATCGGGATTACATGTAAGTCAGATTGTAGCGCTACGTTTTGCCTCTGATGAAGAGTTTTTGGATCTTGTACAAAAAGCACTGGCAGAGAACATGACCAATAAAGCCATTAAATTGACTATCAAAAATTGGAAACCTGATTATCACAGAGTTTAAACAGTGTATTTTATACAAATGCTATAAAAAATAATTATCTTTTGACTGGCTTAATTAGGACAACATTCATATCATTTAATCATATTTTTAAAATGAATAGCAAAAAAGATCAAAACATATTTGACCGGCGTGAAGCTTTAAAAATGCTTGGAATAGGCTCAACAGCAGGAATCATGGGTATGTTTGGCTCATCATCTTCTGCCAGAGCCTCTGAAAAAGAAGCACCATCCTATACCCGTGGAATGGCCCCTGTTAAAATCACCAGTGTTAAGGCAATAGCCTGCGCTCCGGCTGGCTCCAATCTGATCGTTGTAAGAGTTGAAACCTCTGAACCCGGCTTATACGGTCTGGGTTGTGCAACGTTCACTCAAAGAGCTATGGCTGTGGTAACAGCGATAAACAGTTACCTGAATGATTTCTGTGTCGGTAAGGATGTGGACAATATAGAGGATATGTGGCATGGTGTCTATGTCAGTTCATACTGGCGAAATGGCCCTGTGCTTAACAATGCTCTTAGCGGATTGGATCAGGCATTATGGGATATTAAAGGGAAACGTGCAAATATGCCTGTTTATCAGCTCCTTGGCGGCAAGGTTAGATTTGCTGTACCCTGTTATGCCCATGCAAGTGGAAGCACTCCTGAGGAAGTAGCAGATAACGTCCAGAAGTTTATGGATGAGGGATATAAATATGTTAGGATCCAGCAGGGAGGCTATGGTGCAGTTGGAGTAACTCAGAAAAAACCGGATTTTAAAGAAGCAGGATTTGGTGGAGCCAACGACGCCTATATGGATGAACGCACTTATTTGAGATCTGTTCCTAAGATTTTTGAAGCCGTCAGAAAAAAGTGCGGCGATGATGTTGAACTACTTCATGACATTCATGAGCGTGTACAACCAATGGATGCTATCAATATGATCAAACAGTTAGAGCCTTATCGCCCCTATTTTATTGAAGATCCTTTTTCCCCTGAAAATATGGAATGGTTCAAGCAACTCAGAACTAGCACTTCTGTGCCAATTGCGATGGGTGAACTATTTAACAATATCAACGAATTTAAAATGCCGATGGTAAACCAATGGTTTGACTATATCCGGATTCATATCTCCCAGATCGGGGGTATTACTCCTGCGATGAAAGTTGCCAGACTTGGGGAATGGTTCAATATTAAAACTGCCTGGCATGGCCCTGGTGATGTTTCACCTGTAGGTCATGCAGCAAATGCACACATCGACCTTGCAGTCTGGAACTTCGGAATTCAGGAGTCTATCCGTTTTTCTGATAAAATAAAAGAGGTGTTCACAGGTTGTCCGACCATGAAAAATGGATACATGTATGTGAATGAAGTTCCGGGATTGGGTGTAGATATCAATGAAAAAGAAGCAGCAAAATATCCGATAGGTACAAAATCTAACTGGCAGGTTCGTAAAGCAGATGGTACCTTGATCAGACCCTGACCTTAATAATTATTTATAAATATTAATCAAAATGCTAAAACACATTTTAATTGTATGTCTTTTACTCTCCTGCCTGGATGGTATTGCCCAATATCCTGAAGCCAAAATCTCAAATGGAGAAATTGAGGCCAGATTATACTTGCCTGATGTAAAAGAAGGGTTTTATCGCGGTACAAGGTTTGACTGGGCGGGTGTCATCCCAAGCCTAAAATATAAGGGTCATGAATATTTTGGAGAATGGTATGCAAAGCATGATCCCAAAAGACACGATGCGATTACCGGCCCTGTAGAGGCTTTTGATCCTATTGAATATGATAACGCTGCCCCCGGTGAAACCTTTATTAAAATCGGAATTGGTACTGTTAAAAAAATAAATAATAATCCATACCGATTCAACGCGCCATTTGAACTGGTTAATACAGGAACATGGAAAGTCCGTAAGAAGAGTGACCGGATTATCTTCATTCATAAGCTAAATGATGGTAAAGGTTACTCATATATTTATACCAAAACAGTAAAACTAATAAAAGGAAAACCTGAACTGGTTTTGGAGCATAATCTAAAAAACACAGGTCAGAAATCAATTAATACGAGTGTTTTCAACCATAATTTCTTCGTGATAGATAGTCAGACAACAGGATCCGATTTTACGGTTTCTCTTCCCTTTAAAATAGCTAATAAACCGACAGGGAAAAACCTGATGGACTTCAGTGAAAATAAAATGAGCTATTTAAGGGATCTCAGGAAAGGTGAAAGCACAATGGAGTACCCTACAGGATATTCAGGTGATAAAGTTGAAGATTATGATTTCAGAATCGAGAACAAAAAAACCGGAGCCGGTGTAAGAATAACTGCCGACCGAGCCTTATCAAAATTTATGTACTGGTCGGTTCCTACCACACTGAGTCCTGAGCCATTTATTAAGGTTGATGCTGATCCGGGTAAGGAATTTAACTGGGCCATAAAATATCAGTTCTACAACACAGAAAAATAGTTATCAAATAAAATATTATGATCAACAGAAGATCTTTCCTTAAAAGCTCAGGGCTTATTGCATTAAGCAGTGCATTACCTGTATGGGCTAATGCCATAAATGGATATCCTGCACTTAAATATCCGCCATTCGGTTTACAGGTTTACACCTTAAACAGCATAATTAATGCTCCAGGTGCGGATACTAAAACCGTGCTTAAACAAATTGCTGACCTGGGAATCAGGGAACTTGAAACTGCCACCGGATCTGGTGGATTATATTACAGACATTCTGCGAGGGATTTTGCGGCAATCGTAAATGATCTGGGTTTAAAATGGATTGGGAATCATGTTGGCGGCTTACCCCGTACTACACAGTTAGCTGCAGGCTCAAGAAATCTGAGAGATAATTTGCAGCAAATTGTTGATGAAGCTGCTGAAGGTGGCTGTGGATGGGTAATTTGTTCAAGTTCATCAATAAACAATCTTGATGAAATTAAAAAAACCACTGAAATCTTTATTAAAGCAGGTGATGCCACCGCAAAACATAAAATGAAATTTGCCTACCATAACCATCAGTCGGAGTTTACTCTTATCGAAGGTACTTCTGCATTCGACTATGTTTTGGGCAATACCGATAAAAATAAAGTATTCATGGAACTGGATCTAGCCTGGGCAACAGCAGCGGGTATGGATCCGGTAGCATTGTTCAAAAAATACCCGAACCGATTCCCATTATGGCATGTTAAAGATCTCGATAAAGTTACAGGCAAACCTTGCCCGGTAGGGAAAGGTAAGGTCGATTTCAAACATATCTTTGAAAACTCCAGGCTTTCAGGTGTTAAACACGCCTTTATCGAACAGGATGGATCAAAGATTATTGATGATCCGGCATCAAGTGTGGAATGGCTTAAAGCTAATATTTACAACAAATCCTAAGTTTTTTTTCCTGATCCTGGAAGCAGGATGACTCACAGGATCAGGAAATTGCCTTCCTTATTCTGATTAATTTGATCAGCAGATCTTCCAGATTATCCAGGTGAAGCATATTTGCACCATCTGATTTGGCATTGGCCGGGTCGGGGTGGGTTTCTATGAATAGTCCATCTGATCCTACGGCTATCGCAGCTTTTGCAATAGTTTCAATCAGTGCAGGCTTTCCACCGGTAACCCCGCTAGCCTGATTAGGTTGCTGCAATGAGTGGGTGCAATCCATTACTACCGGCACACCAAAGGATCTCATTTCTGGGATGCCCCTAAAATCAACTATCATGTCCTGATATCCAAACGTATTACCCCGATCGGTAAGAATCACATTCGGATTACCCGAATCCTGAACCTTATCGACTGCAAAACGCATTGCAGCCGCAGACAGAAACTGCCCTTTTTTTACATTAATTGTTTTTCCTGTTTTCGCAGCAGCAATCAAAAGATCTGTTTGACGGCATAAAAAAGCAGGGATCTGCAATACATCAACATACTCAGCGGCCATTGCAGCTTCATGACTTTCATGAATATCTGTTACCGTAGGAACAGCAAATTCACGGCTTACCCTGGCTAATATTTTCAACGCTTTTTCATCCCCGATTCCTGTAAAAGAATCAAGGCGTGAACGGTTTGCCTTTCTGTATGAACCCTTGAATATCAATGGAATAGCTAATCTGTCTGTAATGTTTACAATCCGATCGGCTATTCTGAGCGCCATTTCTTCACTTTCTATCGCACATGGACCAGCCATAAGAAAAAAATTG
>CAYJAM010000154.1:0-6138 GCA_964367725.1 uncultured Sphingobacterium sp.
ATACTTGCCTGCCCTGAGCATCACGTAAATACCCAAAACCATACAATTGACCCATTGCCTGACCAACAACCTGACGAAGTTCTCCGGTAAAATCAGCAGTACCTACTGTGATCATATTATCACTGACACCACTTCCCAGATTTAATACTTCAGTCTTATTGTAGGAGGTATTTAAAGCAAGATTCCAGTAAACATTTTGAGTTCTGATTGGATTTAAAGTAAGCAACATTTCAACCCCCTGATTCCTGCTTTGTCCAACATTAATCAATTGGTTTTGATAACCACCTGCATTGGAAGTTTGTGCTCTTAAAATCTGATCTGATGAAAGCTTATTATAATAGGTGAAATCCAACCCGATCAGATTGTCCAACACTTTTAATTCCAAACCAAATTCCTTTTCAGAAACCCTCATTGGGCGTAAGTCTGCATTAGGAACAGTGGATCCACTAATACTTCCCAAAGGTTGCGCTGTACCGCTTGGTGAAGGAAACTGCTGAGCACCTATACCATAAAATAGATTGTTAGCATAAGGACTAATATCCGTATCAGAACCAACCTCTGCATAAGCGGCCCTGATTTTACCAAAGTTTAACCATTTAGGCAAAGCTGAAGCAAAAGCCTGGGAGAATACAAAACTACCTGTTACCGAAGGATACAAGATACTTCTGTTAGCAGGCGATAAAGTTGAAAACCAGTCGTTACGTACTGTTCCATTCAGGAACAAAAAGTCCTTATATGAAAGTTCAGCCGAACCATAAAATGAATTTACCTCACGTTCTGAGTAATCATAAATTGCATCTCTCTGGCGACTATTTCCAATAGTGTAAAGTCCCCTTGTATAAAAATCCTGAACAAACACATTATGTCTGCTGATCTTACGATTCATTGTATTTCCGCCGGCATTCAGACTTGCACCAAAATCACCGAAGGTTTTATTTGCACCAATTAAGAAGTCAGCGTTCAACTCCCTGACCGAACGGGCGTCCTGAACAAATTGTCCATTCACGAATCCTGCCGGAGCAGCTGGCTGTCTTTGAGTACCTGTTGGTAAATTGTAATCCTGCTCTCTTGCATAATAATCCTGACCGATCCTGCCCTGAACAAATAGCCAGTCGGTGAGATTATATTTTGCGGTGATATTACCAAATACCCTGTCATTCTGAATGTTATCAAAGCGTTTCAGAGCAAAATAAGGGTTCGTCCTGTTTGTAAATCTGGACCATACATTTTCATTACCATTAGCATCCTCAGCATATTGTTCCAAAATGGATAAAGGCATAGAGGTAGCCAAAGTAAAAATGGTTACCGGGCTAAAATCCTGTTCGGCAATGTTTGGTGGATTTTTACGATTCTCTTTAGAGTAGTTTACATTTCCTGTTACCGTTAACTTTTTCCCTAAATTTTGGGTAAATCCTAAGTTGATCGTATTCCGGTCATAACCTGAATTAGGAAGGATTGCATTGCTCTTTAGATTTGAAACCGAAATATTCATTCCACCATTTGCACCACCTGAAGCTAAGCTGATGGTATTGGTCATGTTGTTTCCGGTTCTGTAATATTTATCAATTACACTCCCCTGATACTCATAAGGCACTGTTATATTATTAAACAGGGTATGGGTCATACCCGGTTGAAATTTCTCTCCAAAGCTCCAAACCCCCGAAGTAGGAAATGCGGTCGTTGGTCTAACTCCATTCTCTCCCTGCCCATATTCGCTCTGATAATCAGTATAATCCAAAGGCTGATCGGTTGTATAATTTGAATTATATGAAAGTGTAACCCCATCAGAGCCCTTATTTTTAGTAGTAATCATAATTACTCCATCCTTGGCTCTCGAACCATAAAGCGCTGATGCTGCTGCACCTTTCAATACCGTCATACTTTCGATATCATCCGGGTTGATACTTCCTAAACCATCACCACCATCCGAAGTACGATTACTTCCCCTCTCAGACACATCCCCTCTTGCAGCGTAATTGGTATTATCTATCGGAACACCATTTACAACAATCAATGGCGAATTATTGCCGCCAAATGAAGACTGCCCTCTGATTCTGATTTTACTGGTTCCGGCAGGACCAGTTCCCATTGGCGTAATATTTACACCGGCAACTTTACCCTGAAGTGCATTCATGAAATTGGTTGTCCTGTTAACAGTCAATTCTTCTGCCGAAACATTTGTAGTTGCATAACCCAAACTTTTAGATTGTCTTTTAATACCTAAAGCAGTAACTACCACCTCATTCAGGGCAGTATTAGCTGATTCCAGTTTCACATTTATAGATGTACGCTGGTTTACTGCAACTTCCTGAGTTGTAAAGCCAATAAAAGAAAACACGAGAGTCCCATTACCATCAGGAATTGAGATGGAAAATTTTCCATCCAAATCGGTACTTGCACCTATGGCACTGCCCTTTAGCTTGATACTGACACCGGGAAGTGTTTCACCTTTTGAATCAGTAACGGTACCCTTAACAACGATATCCTTCTGTAAATTCACTTCTTCGGAAACCAAGGATAAATTCTGGGATGGTTTTATCGCGTTTGTTGGAAAGGTCTTTTTAGAGACGAGTATAGTTTTGTTTTTAATACTGAAATCAAGAGGCTGATCCTTAAAAACATTTATCAAAACCTTCGAAAGATCCTCATTGGATGCATTAATTGTAACGGGTTTCGCCAAAGCATATAGCTCTTCCTGAAAAAAGAAGCCATAACCGGTTTGCTTTTTTATTACTGTAAATACAGTTTCAAGGGAAACATTTTCACCGCTATAGGTAACCTTTTGTGAAAATCCTTCGGCACTTGCGTTTAATATTAAAACGACAAGGAGTATGAATGTCAGCTTCATAACACGGAGTATTTTATTGAAAATAACCCATTGTAAACTAGCATATGTTAAAAGTTGAATTCCACTTTTTATCTCTGGCTTTGGGTTTAAACTTGAGTTAAAAACCCCATAGCCTTCACTTTTAGTAAATAAATTCATAAATTTGATTTGTTTGGTGATCAGAAATTGAAGCAATTAAATTATTTGAAGTCCAAACTTTTACCAGGAGCGGGCCAACGCTTCTGGTTTTTTGTTTAGCCTTCTATCTGTAAGATATTAAGGCATAACAATAACCTCCTTTCCATCTAAACTAAAATGGATATTACTTTTTTCAAGAATCTCTAATACTTCTAAAAGAGTCAGGTTGTTCGAAATGGCACCTGAAAAGTGTTGTTCGGGTAAATTAGCTTCGTATCTGGCAGTTACACCATACCATCTTCCAAGCTGACGCATAACCGTTTCTATATCTGCCTTTTTGAAATAAAAATAGCCTTCCTTCCATGCTATCTCTGTCTGGGTGTCAATTCGTTTGATCTGTATACTTTGATCAACATTTGATTGTTCACCCGGCTTTAGAAGCTTAGAATCATTGGTTTTTAAATCAATTACACGAATTTCTCCTTCGAATAGGGTTGTTTTGATCGACTTCTCATCCGAGTAAGCATTGATATTAAATTGGGTGCCCAGAACTTCGACGGTTTGAATCCCGGAACGGACTGAAAACTTCCTTTTAAAGTCTTTTGATACTTCAAAATAAGCCTCTCCTTTTAATTCAACTTCACGATTATCGTCAGAAAAAAAGATAGGGAAACGTAGAGAAGAAGAAGAATTCAACCAAACTTTAGTTCCATCGGCAAGATTCAATTGATATTTACCACCAACCGGGGTCTCAATCGTATTATAAATAGGTTCAGCTTCATCTGAAACAGCTATTGTATTTCTTTCTTGTTTTGAAAATGTATACTCGATTATACCATCTGAATTCTTATGAACTTTTATTCCCCCTTGATTTACCAATATCCCATTCTCTGACTCATCCAGTTCAATCTTCCTTCCATCTGCCAGGGTGAGAACTGCCTTGCTTCCGCCTGGCAGAATATCATTTGGCTTTACGCTTGCAATTACTGTATCTGTGCTTTCTTTTTGAACCCTGGATGTATAAAAATAAGAACCAAGTATGACGATAGCCACAAACAATAGGGGCATACCCAATCTGCTAAAATTGCTTCTGGATTTAAAGTTTTGTTCAGCATCAATTTCATCATGCTCAATTATTTTGGCATAGATCATTGATTTCAGGTCATTTTCAGTTTGGGAAGTATTTAACTCCCATTCAGATTCAATACCACTCTCCCTCCAATACCATTGAAGCAATCTCTCCTCTTCCTCCTGTGAGATATTACCTTTAAGGTATTTTTCGACTAATTCCCGGACTTCCTCCTGTTGCATAGTTTAAAAATTGGGCGTATTAATTATAAAGTACCACAAGTTACCCCGATACCCTTGCTCATGCATTAAATATTTTAAGAAGCTATTATGAATTAACCTAGAACAGGTTTAATGAATTCTTAAGGCTGAGTCTGAGAGCCTTTAAACCTTTGGTTAAATGACCTTCAACGGTTTTTTCAGAAATCCCTAATTCCATGGAGATCTCGGAAATGCTGAGACCGGCATTTCTACTGAACCTGAAAACAAGTTTACACTTTTCAGGAAGTTTTTCGATCAGTTTATTAATGTATTCCTGTGTAAATCTGGCATCAATTATTTCTTCACTCAGTGTTGAAGATTCATCAAGACAATTTGAAGATTCAATCTCCAGTCTTCTTTTCTGCCTGTAGATAAACTTGAACATTGATAATCTAACGGAACTTGCGAGATAACTATTTAAACAGGAAATTTGAAGATCTAATCTTCTGGACCAAATTCCGATAAAAATATCCTGTACTATCTCCTGAGAAACAGATTTGTCCTTACTTATGTTATAAGCAATTGAAAGTAATCTCTTCCAATATCTGTTATAGATCTCAGAAAAAGCATCCTCATTGCCCAACCTTAATAAGGCGAGTAATTCACTATCCGATTTAGCCTGATGATTCAATATTTAAAAAAATGGTAAACCTAATATATGAAAATTTCAATTAATGAAATTTGAATAAAAAAATTACATGGTATTTGCGGTCTTAAAAAATCCGTTTTTTATATCATTTGCCAACCTATTTATTAAAAGCCCCTCTAACAGGTCTTCCAATCCAAACTTGAGGAACCTTCAATTTTAGGAGATAAGCAATACTTGCCGCTGTATCGAATGTCATTATACTTTCTGACAATTCCTTATTTCTTTGGATACCAGGGCCTTTGATGATCCATGGAATCTGCATTTCATTCATTGAAATCAGGCCATGACCTTTATTCACACCACCATGATCGGATGTAAACAGAACAATTGTGTTCTTCTCAATTCCCGCATCTTTAATACCTTTTAAAATGGTTCCAATGTGGGTATCAGTACGTTCAATAGCTGCATAATATTCAGGGGTTGCATGTCCAACTTTATGTCCGACACTATCAACATCATGTAAATGAACAAATAAAAAATTTGGCTTCTTTTCTTTGATATATTGGGATGCTGCATTGGCGATTGCAATGTCCCCATCAGGATTTTGGTCGTGATTTACAGCCGCTTTTGGAAAGAGATAACCAATACCATCCCATTCATATATTACACCTATCTCACTGTCTGGTTTTTCCTTCCGCAAGAGTGCATAGACACTTGGAAACATCCCGTATTCATCCAAAACCCGGGCAGGCATATCGGGCTTTTTACTGCCCCAGGTAGTATAACCATGCAATTCAGGTCCAGCACCCATCACCATGGATGCCCAGTTTGCTGCACTCGAAGAAGGCAGGACAGATCTTGCCTGCAAACTCCAGGAACCTTCCTGCATCATAGCCCTAAGATTGGGAACCTTTGCATTTTCAAAGGCATAGGCACCAAATCCATCTGAGCCAATTAATATGACATGTTTAATTTTTTGCGATAAAGCCACTTCCTGACTCAGAGCAAAAAGAAACAATAATAATATAAGCTTCCTTAGTTGATTCTTCATTTTCCCTTTATTTTGAATAACAAAATCTAATATTAGTATTAAAGAACAAAATCTAATATTACAATTTTATAATCGTCTAAAACGATTATATTTAAATAATCAACAAGAATTCAGGAAAACCAAACCTTATGAATTATAACTCATTTATCACAAAATCTGTTCAATTGACCCTGTTGATCTGCTTTACTTCAATAGCAGTTATGG
>CAYJAM010000155.1:0-2015 GCA_964367725.1 uncultured Sphingobacterium sp.
ATTGAGAGTTGAGAGTTGAGAAAATTAGTACTTAGTACTAAATGTCAACCTAAATAGATCAATTCTGTATTTCTTATTCTTTAATTTATTTTCAAACTAACTAGTTGTCTGTTATCTGTTGCCTGTTATCTGTTGTCTGTTGTCTGAGATTTAGTACTAAATGTCAAACTTAGCTTCATATATCTCAATACTATGTACTCAATACTCAATACTAACTCTCCATTCTCCACTCTCCACCCGATAGCTATCGGGTCTCAACTAAATCCAGCTCTTCTCCATGATCTCCCTCGCATGATACGTAATAATAATGTTCGCTCCTGCTCTGCTGAATGCATACATATTCTCCATGATCACCTTCTGCTCATCGATCCAGCCTTTGGCACCTGCGGCCTTTACCATGGAGTATTCTCCTGAAACGTTATAACATGCCACCGGCAGGTCTGTACTCTCTCTAAGGCTCTTAATTACATCAAGGTAAGCCAATGCAGGCTTAACCATCAGAATATCCGCGCCCTCCTGCTCATCCAGAGCAGATTCCCGCATCGTTTCGCGGGGATTACGAAAATCCATTTGATAGGCTTTTCTGTCGCCTTTGCCTGGTGCAGAATCGGCCGCCTCTCTGAATGGCCCATAATAAGCTGAAGCAAACTTGATACTGTAGCTCATTATTGCTGTATTTTCCAGGTTATGCTGGTCCAGCTTTTCGCGGATACCCAATATCCTGCCATCCATCATATCTGAAGGTGCGATCATATCAGCACCGGCCTGTGCATGGCTCAGAGCCATTTTTGCCAATACATCAACAGTCTTATCGTTCTGAACATAATCATGCTGCAGAATACCGCAATGTCCGTGAGTGGTATAGGCACAGGTACATACATCGGTGATCACATAAAGATCATCAGCAAACTCTTTTTTTAATTCCCTGACTGCATTTGCAACCACCGAATGTTTATCATAAGATGAGCTTGCATCTTCTGTTTTCTCTTCCCCTACTCCAAAAAGCAACACCTTATTAATTCCTAGAGAAAGTGATTTTTCGACATCTTTCAGCAAGGTATCTACAGAAAAATGACTCACGCCGGGCATAGCATCAATACCATGCTCAACATTTTTACCGGGCACTACAAAATACGGATAGATAAACATATCCTTTGACAGCCTGGTCTCTGCAACCATTTCGCGCAAAATGGGTGATTTCCTTAATCTTCTTGGACGGATTAACATATGATCCTTTGATTTATAAATTTATTCAACCGGATTTAATAATCCAGTGCAAATACAGCTTCGGCTAAGCCCATTTCATCCGGTGAAAAAGGCAATGTGTATTTCACACCCATTTCATCAAATTTCTGGCCGGTTGTTTTTCCAATACAGATAACCTGCTGATCCGGTTCCAGTAAATTCTCTGCAAAATAAGAATCCACATTCGAGGGACTGGTAAAAATCAGCACTTGGGCATAGGACTGGGCTACATTATCCTCACTAACTGTTTCATATACAGTTAGTTCAACTATTTTAGTATCGTCAGACAATGCCTTTTGTATCGTCTTCAATGAGCCTTTAGCACTCGGGAACAGCACATTGCTTCCGTTTGCCAGTTTTGCAAATTCTAAGGCAATATCTTTGGTATCAATTCCTTCTTCCTCACCATTAAAATCAGCAACCTTTCCATGCAGTCTGAGTGCATCTTCAGATCCTCTGCCCAGAACGCCGAATTTGACTTTTTTGGGTAGCTGTGGATCCAGTTTAAAGAAGTATTCAATGGCATTCTTACTACTGAAGAACACCCAGTCAATATTTCTCAGGATAAAGGGATCGAGATTGTGAATCGATGGAAAAGTTCTGATTAAAGAACGGTCTTCAATTTCAATCTGATGTTTACTGAGAGCCTGTCTCAAATAGCTACTTTCCGAAAGTTCACGGCTGATAAATACATTAGCCGGAAATTTGCGGTCGGGAGCAAATTTGGCTACAATTTTTATCATCAAATCTATCTTATCACTATGCGCACA
>CAYJAM010000155.1:2025-6121 GCA_964367725.1 uncultured Sphingobacterium sp.
GTCGTTTTAGATTGCATAAATAGGCGGTCAGGAAAATCTGTTCCGTCTGATGCCTTGGCTGTCCATACCTGAAACAATGAACCATCTTTGCGGCAATAACATCCAAGAGGCAATTGACATCCCCCCTCAAACATATTCAGAACCTTGCGTTCTACTGCAATCTGTTCGGCAACAACCTGATCGTTAAGGGGCTGCAACAAATCAAAAAGGTCTTTATCACTCTCACGGATCTGTACAGCTAAAACCCCCTGCGCAGGTGCCGGGATCAATTCCGTTGGCTCAAGTTCTTCAACATGGAATTCTTCACTGAGATCATAACCCAGCCTGACTACGCCGGCCTTGGCAAGCATGATCGCATCATAATTCTCATCCCGTAATTTTTGCAGGCGGGTTTGAACATTACCCCTGAGCTCTTCAATCTCAAAATCAGGCCTTACAGCCAGTAACTGAGATTTACGGCGGTTTGAGGATGTTCCTACCATACCCCCGAACTTAACAGCTAGTTTTTGCTGAATATCTACGCAATCCTTTAAAATCACTAATAGCTCTGCAGGATCTTCACGCTCGGATACGGCAGCAATGATCAGTCCTTCGGGATTTGTAGTTGGAAGATCTTTATGTGAATGAACGGCAAGATCAATGGTTCCGTTCAGTAATTCTTCTTCAAGCTCCTTGGTAAAAAAACCTTTTCCTTCCAGCTTATCAAAACTGAGATTCAATATTTTGTCGCCCTGAGTCTTAATAATTTTTAGCTCTGAGTCATGCCCAATTTCTGCCAGACGATCCTTAATAAAATTTGCCTGCCATAATGCAAGCTCACTTCCGCGCGTTCCAATAACAATTTTTGATTTTTTATTATCCTCGGGCAACTGATCAGACATGATTATAAATTTATTCCGGATTATTTTTTTGAATGCCAAAAATAGCCAAAATGATTGGGATCAACTGAAAATCAGCTATTTTTTATCAGAATATCCTTGGCCATAACCATAGGAACACTGATGTATTTTTTCTCCATATAATTCATTACACGGGCTAATACTTCGCGGGAATTATCATCCATCCCTTCGATCTCATCCGCAAAGACCTTGGTCATTGCATTTTCTTTGATCTCTTTGATCTTCTCAGGAACCTGGCGCATTGCAATTTCCACCCTCCGTTGCTTTAAGACAGGCTTGAATTCTTCGATATTCTGATCAATGATGCGCTCTGCATTGACAAGCTCATCATATCTTTCCTTTAAATTACTGTTTGCAATTTCCTGCAGACTGTGAACCTCGATAAATGTAACAGGATTTTTTTCAAGCACCTCGGGACAGGTATCATTTGGAACAGCCAGATCAACAATTACTTTTCTTGACTTATCACCATTCAATAGTGACTGGTAAATTTCATTGGTAATGATTGGCTCGGTAGCACTGGTACAGGTAATAATTACATCGAAGCCACCTTTATAGGTTTTCAAATCCTGCAGACCGTAGGCATCTCCACCTAATTCTGAAGCAAGGGTCCTGGCATTCTCAATACTGCGGTTAAACACAGCAAAATTAGAGTATTTATGTTTCTTAAGGTATTTGGCAATATTACGATTGGTTTCTCCTGCGCCTACGATCAGAATTCTCGCATTGGTACACATCTTCAACTCGCGCAGTTTACGATAAGCTAAAGAAACGACTGAAATTGGCTTGCGTGCGATGCCGGTATTGGTATAAACTTCTTTTGCGGTTTTCACAACCCGGCTCATGATCAGGCGTAAATAATCACCTGTAAATCCGGATACCCGACAGGTTTCATAAGCTTTTCGAACCTGAGCAAGAATCTCTTTTTCACCAACAACCAAACTCTCAAGTGAACATGAAATACGAAGCAGGTGATTGAGTGCCTCTACATCCTCATAAACCACAACCTGATTCACAAAATTATCAACCTGATCTTCTGAAACCGGAAGGTTAAGTGTTAAAATAAAATCTTTGACGAAATTAGAATCCAGGCTTTGCTCTGCTGTAAAAACAAATTCTACCCGATTGCATGTACCCAAATAGAATATCTCAGGTATGTCAAACTTCGCCTTAACGCTTTCAAGACTACTTTCCAGACACTCATTGCAGATAACAAACTTACCCAAATCTTTGAGGTCGACGTACTTATGAGTAAAGGCAATAACTTTTAAATACTTCAATTCGCTAATCCTAAATAAAAAACCAATACAAATGTAACCTTTAAGCGATTTTCATTCTGTCACACCTTTGTAAACACATACGTTTAGAAAGATTATAAATAACACCCCATTGCATGAAAACCGAAGAAATAAGGGTCGAAGCTAAAGAATTAAACCTATTGTAATGTCAGGGATTCCTCCTTTTTATAGAAGAATTGTCCGGTTAAAATTATAAACATCCCGATCATAATTGAAACATCGGCCAGGTTAAAAATTCCAGTCTGAAATAGTCCCAGATCGAGGTGTAAGAAATCAGTAACTGAACCATGTACGATACGATCATAAAGATTCCCGGTTCCACCGCCTATGACGAAACACCATCCTACAACCTGCAGATTTGACATAACTCTTTTGACCAGAAGCATATATAAACCATAAGCAAGAAAAATAATGGGAAATACAGAAAGCAGAATGATACGAATCAGTTCAGGAAGCGCACTTCCCGCACTTAAAAATGCTCCGGTATTTTCGACTTTGGTGATTGTGAACCAATGACCGAAAAGCTTAATGATCTCGTGGTTGCCGACTTCATTTCTGACAATGATCTTTGAGATCTGATCAAAGGCAAGGTTAAGCATGATGATCAAAATGATCATTGCATTACTTATTTTAGTCATGTTCAGGCTCCAGCCAGTTTCCATCATCCCGGATGATACCGATCAGTTCATCGAGTGCATTTTCTGTATTGACATTCTTCTTGACAACTTCTTTCCCGCGGTAAAGGGTAATCTTACCCGGACCGGTACCCACATAGCCATAATCGGCATCAGCCATTTCTCCCGGACCGTTCACAATACATCCCATGATTCCTATTTTAAGTCCCTTGAGATGGTCTGTACGGCTTCGTATCATTTGGGTGGTGATCTGCAGATCGAACAAGGTTCTTCCGCAACTCGGGCAGGAAATATATTCGGTCTTGGAAATCCTCGAACGGGTAGCCTGCAGGATTCCGAAAGATGTTGAAAGTATAGTTTTAGCAGAAATATCAGGTGCATCGGCCCAAATTCCATCGCCAAAACCGTCCAGCATTAATCCACCTAAATCCGTTGCGGCATATAATTGAAAATAGTCGTTGTTTGTTGTCTGTAGACTGTTATCTGTTGTCTGGCTGGATTCATCGATCTGTAAATCCGATTTGCCGGGTAACTGATAACCGGTAACTGGTAAGCCATAAGACCGCTTAATTATCACCGGCATTTCAAGCCCCATTTCCACCAGTTTGAAAAATGCCTGACGCTGATCCTGTAATCCACAGATTGAATTTGTCTCGAGTACAAAAACAAGCGTATTATCCAGAGGAATCTCATTGAAAATATCCGAACCGATATCAGAATTGGAGATTGCAACCAGGTTCAGGGAAGTATCGCGTACATCGGCCACAACATATTCTTTCAAAGAATAATAGGGATGGCAATTGCTCTTATTTTGAAGGCCTTTCCAGGTTGAATAATTGTAAAGCTGTTTCAGATTTCCCGGAAAATTAAAAGAGGGAAGTTCATCAGCCAGATAAACAAAATCAGTGGATTGCTCCGCCATATTATACTTATCAAGCAGAGCCGAATACAAATATCCCACCTCCGATAAGATTGCCGGATCTTTAAGGTTCTTTTTTGAAATATCGATAACCACCCGTGGAACCTGATGGCCTCCTATGAAGGTATTGAGCTCAGAGGTATGGCGCTTCTGGTATTCGTACGGATTATGAGTTATCAGTTGTCTGTTGTCTGTTGCCTGGCTGGATTCCACTGGTAACTGATAATTGGCTGTTGCCTGTTGTCTGTTGTCTGTTGCCGAGCTGGATTCCCCTGATAACTGGTAACTGGCAACTGATAACAGATTACTCTCTCTCCATTTATATCTGTCTGCAAGTGCTATTGC